>DATLIF010000001.1:0-2214 GCA_035539575.1 Fimbriiglobus sp.
GACTCGTCGAAGTGGGTGAGGGAGGACATGGGGTCTTTGTAGGGTGGCTCGAGTCTTCGAGGCCCACCTTTTCCGCGCACGGTGGGCCTCGAAGACTCGACCCACCCTACGAAAGTGGTGTCGGCGGCTTAAGCCGAGCCGCGGGGCTGACCATCGGCGGCGGCAGTTCGTCAACCCGCGGCGATTCGGGCACCGACGGCGGCGGGACGATCGGCGTTGCCGGTGCGGCTGGCGGCGGCGCGATCCCGGCCAGCGGGCGGACCGTCACGTCCTTGTCCGCCTCGTAGTCCCGTCCGTCGAGCGTGGTCAGCCGGGCGGCCAGCCGCATCCGGGCGGTTGTCGGCGGGCGCTCCCACTGCAACGGGACGAAGTACCCGGAACTGAGTAGCCCGCTCCGCCACGTCTTGCGGAGCTGGTCCGGCGACACTTCCCACTTCCCCAGCGGCGTCTTCAAGCCCTCGGGCGTGATCTCGTAGGCCAACACCGTGACACGCGCCGGAACCTTGACCGCGGTGCCATCGGCGTCGCGGGGAACGACCACCACCATCAGCGACTCGTCGCCGGGCTGGCGGTCGTCGTCCACCCCGCCGGTGCCAGTGCCCAGCGAGATCTCCTTCAGCGGCAGACTCGGTGCGCCGCCCTCACCTGGCGGACAGGTCGCGGCGGGATACTGGTATTGCAGTTGCCGCTGGTACGCCTGGCCAAGCAGCCGCAGATGATCGCGCTCGGCCCGGCACTCCATTAGCTCGCGCTCCCGGGTGCGCAGCTCGGCGGTGAGTAGGTCGTATTGCGTGTCCGGCTTGCCGAGGCCGCGGCACCCCGCGGCCAGTTGGCAGGAGGCAGTCAGCAGGAGGCAGTGAAAAAGACGGAGCCGGGGCGGAGCGCCGATTCGGCGGCCCGGTGCCCGGCTCGTGTGTGGCTCGTCTTGTTGCATCCCTGCCTGTCGCCGCTGTCTAGTCGCCCCGCGGTCGGGTCGTCATCCCCTCCGGCACCCGTTCCAGCACGCCGTCGATCAGCCCGTAGTCCTTGGCCTCCTGAGACGACATGAAGTTGTCCCGGTCGGTGTCCTTCTCGATCTGGTCGAGGGTCTTGCCGGTGTGCTTCACGATGATCTCATTGAGCCGCTTCTTCGTCTTGAGGAACTCCTTGACGTGGATCTGGATCTCCGTCGAGGTCCCCTCCATGCCGGCCAGCGGCTGGTGGATCATGATGCGGGCGTTGGGCAGGGCGAACCGCTTGCCCTTGGCCCCGGCGGTCAGCAGCACCGCCCCCATGCTGGCGGCCATGCCGATGCAGTAGGTCGAGACCGGGCAGGTCAGGAACTGCATCGTGTCGTAGATGCCCAGCCCGGCCGAGACGCTCCCGCCGGGGCTGTTGATGTACAGGTGGATGTCGGCCTTCGGGTCCTCGAACTGGAGATAGAGCAGTTGGGCGACGATGGCGTTGGCCATGTCGTCCTGCACTACCCCTTGCAGGAAGACGATCCGGTCCTTCAGGAGCCGGCTGTAGATGTCGTAGGCGTACGGGTCGCGGCCGTTCTTCTCCACGACAATCGGAATCAGCGGCATGGTCGGTCCCCTCGTGAGGCGGGCCGCACCGCCCTCTGTCATCGGACGGCGAGCCCGCGGGTGGTGAACTCGGACGCCCGCCTTGGCGGGCAAATCCCAAATCCCAAGCACCAAATCCCAAACAAGACGGACGTGCCGATTTGGGAGTTGGGAGTTGGGAGTTGGGATTTATGGCTTCTTCGCCTCGGACGGGCGGGCGAGCACGTCGTCCACCAGTCCGAACGCCTTGGCCTCCTCGGCCGTGAAGTACCGGTCCCGGTCGGTCTCCTTGGCGATCATCTCGATCGGCTGGCCGCAGTGGCTGGCCAGGATCTGGTTGAGCCGTTCGTGTTCCTTGAGGATCTCGGTGGCCTGGATCTCGATGTCGGAGACCTGGCCGCCGACCTGGCCGTAGGGCTGGTGGATCATGACCTTCGAGTTGGGCAGGGCGAACCGCTTGCCCTTGCTGCCGGCGGCCAGCAGGATCGCCGCACCACTGGCGGCCAGCCCCATGCAGTAGGTGTTGACCGGGGCCTCCATGAACTGCATGGCGTCGTAGATCGCCAGCGTCGCCGACACGCTGCCCCCGGGGCAGTTGATGTACAGGTGGATGTCGGCGGTCTTGTTCTCGGTGAACAGGAACAGGAGCTTCTGGATCGTGATGTTG
>DATLIF010000002.1:0-2891 GCA_035539575.1 Fimbriiglobus sp.
GGTTACGGCGGGGGCGGACGGGACCGCTATTAGACGGGTCACCGGCCCCGGTCTATGTGACCTGAAGCCCGCCGTCGAGCCGGACGTGGCGGCCGCAGACCAGTGCGGCCCCCGGCCGGTAGAGTTCCTGGCGGTGGTACAGACCGACCGGGTGTCCCCACCAGCCGCACCAGTCGCACTCCGCCTCGATCTCCGGGGCCGGGGTGTAGTAGGCCCCATCACTGCCGGCCAGAAAGTCCGGTTCGCCCGTCTCGGTCAACTCGATGATCCTCATCCTGAAGCTCCTGGCTATGTTGTCGGGGCCGACCGGCGGGCATGCCTGGCCGGTAGTTTTCGGCCCCGCTTTTGCGTCGTGGTCAGCCCACCCCTGGGCCAGGATTCCCCTGAATGCCGTCAGCCCGGCTCGCCCTGTTCACACGGCCGACGCCAGCCCGTATCCTGGGTGATCCCCGCCGGTTGCCGCGAGTTCTGCGCGGGGCGTGCCCGCGTCGGACCGCGCGAGTCCGCCCCCTCCGTCTGTCTGCGGATGGCCGTCGGGGAGCTTCACGCCACCGCTCCGACCACGCCAGGGCATCTGTATGCCGGCCGGCCTGCAGCGGGGAAGTCGATTATCAGGCAGGTGATTCGCATGTCTGATCTGGGCAAGGTCCTGACCGTCTCGCTCACCCTTTATGTGCTGGTCGCCGGCGTGTTCCTGCTCCTGGAGAACCGCCGGCCGCAGGCGACCCTGGCCTGGCTCCTCGCGTTCGTCTTCATCCCCGGGGTCGGGCTGCTGGCTTACGTCCTGTTCGGCCGGTCCCGGAATGCCTTCAGCCGGAACCCCAGGTTCTTCGTCGTCATGCTGTCGCTGCGAGACGACTTCGAGAACTACTGCGTCATCAAGCCGAATGGGTTCCACGAGAAGACGCCCGGCCAGGTACTCGACCAGGTGATCGCCTGGGGCGGCGCGTTGAGGGCGCTGCGGGAGACGCACGCCTGACGACAAGCTCCTGCAGCCATGGTGGGTACGAGGCCGAACATGCTTGATCCTTCGGTTGACGTGAGCCGCGACCACGTACTGGGGCCGCCCGACGCGGAGATGACCCTGGTCGAGTACGGCAGCTATGCGTGCCCCAACTGTCACGCGGTTCACGAGGTCATCGAGGGACTGCGGAGCCGGTTCGGCGAGCGGATGCGGTACGTGTTCCGGCACCTGCCCGTCGCCGGCAGCGAGGACGCGACCCGCGCCTCCGAGTTGGCAGAGTACGCGGCCCAGACGACCGGACGGTTCTGGGAGGTTCACGAGGCGCTGATGGAGCTGGGGCCGGCGTTCGCGGACGGCGACTTCGGGCGGGTCGCGCGGGACTTCGACCTGCCGCCGGGCAACGCTGCGAACGAGCCCGCACTCGCGGCGGCGCAGTCGCGGGTGCGCGAGGACGTCGAGAGCGCGAAGCGCAGTGGCGTGCGGGCGACGCCGACTTTCTTCATCAACGGTCGCCGCTATACGGGCACCTGGGATGAAAGCTCGCTGGCCGACGCGATGCTCGGCTCGCTCGGCCATCGCATCCAGTCCACGGCCTTCGAGTTCGTTCGCTGGGGGCCGTCGTCGGGGTTGCTTCTGGGGCTGGCGACGGTGCTCGCGCTGGTGCTCAGCAACTCGCCCCTCGGCCCGGCGTTCGCGGCGTGGTGGGAAACGCCCCTGGGATTCCAGTGGGGCACGCTCGCGTTCACGCATTCGCTGCTCCACTGGGTTAACCACGGGCTCCTGACGGTCTTCTTCTTCGTCGTCGGGCTCGAGATCAAGCGCGAGTTCACCGTCGGCCACCTGGCGACTTTTCGATCGGGGGCGCTTCCGGTGATCGCCGCGCTGGGCGGGATCGTCCTGCCGGCGGCCATCTACGCATCGATCGCGCCGCCGGAACTCAGGCACGGGTGGGGCGTTCCGATCGGGACCGACACGGCCTTCGCGGTCGCGCTGATCGTGTTGCTCGGCGCCCGCGTCCCCATCGAGCTGCGCGTGTTCCTGACCGCGGCGGTCATCATCGACGACATCGTGGCGATTTTGGTCATTGCGCTGTTCTACAGTGGCGAGATCCACGCGGGCTATTTGGTTGCGGGCGGTGCGGCGACTGCGCTCTTGGTCGTACTCAACCGGGCCGGCGTGTACGGCGCGCTGCCGTACGCGGTCTGCGGCGTCGCCCTCTGGTTCTTCCTTCACGAGGCCGGATTGCACGCCACGCTGGCGGGCGTGATCCTGGCCGTACTCATCCCCGCGCGCCCGCCGGCGAACCTGAATGCGCTGCTGGCCCAGGCGGCGACGGTGATCCACCTGGAGGACAGCCACACCGGCGAGGCGATGCGGCCCGGACCCTCCGAGCCGGCCCTGCACACCCTGGATGCGATCCACGCCCGGATCGAGTCGCCCGCCGACAAGTTCCTTCGATCCGTCGAGCCGTGGTCGAGCTACGTGGTGCTGCCGATCTTCGCGCTGGCGAACGCGGGCGTCGCCTGGTCGCTCGGTGTGTTTGAAGGACACGGACGGTTGATCGGCGCGATCACGCTGGGACTTGTCCTCGGGAAGCCGATCGGGATCGTTCTGGCCGCGTGGCTCGCGGTGCAGTGCGGCATCGCTGAGAAGCCGGACGCGTATTCGTGGCGTCAGTTGTGCGGCGCCGGCGCGCTCGGCGGCATCGGGTTCACGATGTCCCTGTTCATCGCGAGCGTGGCCTTCCCGGACCCGGCAGATTACGCGGCCGCCAAGATCGCCATCTTCCTCGCCTCGCTGATCGCCGGGGGGCTGGGCGTGCTGGTCCTGTGGCCGAGACGCGAGGCGAACGACGAGAGAGATACCGCCGGCCGGTCCGATTAACGTCGGCGCTCGGTCACCGAGGGGAAGGGGTGATGTATGACTC
>DATLIF010000003.1:0-4907 GCA_035539575.1 Fimbriiglobus sp.
GGGTCGTGAGGTGGTGGACGGCCGGAGAGGACCGGGAGGGGGCGGTGGGGTTTCACCACCCCACCACCGCACCACCTCACGACCCCACCACCTGCTTGACCGGCTCTGCCCCCGGATCGACCAGCGGGATCGGCCGCGGGCCGACGTAGTAGTTTTTGTGCGGGTTCACCCCGAGTGCCGCATAGATGGTAGCGAACAGGTTCGCCGGGTTGACCTCCTGATCGACCACCGTTTGCCCCTTGTCGTCGGTCTTGCCCCAGACGGCGCCGCCCTTCGCCCCGCCACCGGTCATGGTCATGCTCCACGCCGACGCGAAGTGGTCGCGTCCGAGGCTGGCGTTGATCTGCGGCGTCCGCCCGAATTCGGCGAGCGTCACCACCATCACGTCGTCCGAGAGGCCGCGGTCTCGCAGGTCGTCGATCAGCGTCGCCATCACGTGGTCGAGTTCCGGGACCATCTCCTGGTGCGTCTCGAAGTTCTGCCCGTGGCTGTCCCACCACGCCCGGGCGACCCGGACGAACGGCACCCCGGCCTCGGCCAGCCGGCGGGCGATCAGGCACTGCTCGCCGAACTGCGTCGGGCCGTACCGGTCGCGGACCTTCTTCGGCTCCTTGTTGAGGTCAAAGAGCGACTCGCTCGCCATGATCCCGCGGACCCGCTGGTAAGCCTCCCCATGACTGGCGAGCGTCGAGGACTGCCGGCCCCGGGCGAACCCCCGGCTCAGCAACTCGCGCAGGTCGGCCCGCTGCTGGTGGTCGAGTTCGGTCATGCCGTCGAGCTTGCGGATGAACTCCGGGGTGTTGGTGTTCTCGCGGATCAGCTCCATCGGGGCGTAACGGGCGCCCAGGAAGCCGGCGTCGCCGGGGGCGAACCCGCGGCCCTCGGTCTGGCTGTAGAAGCTGACGTAGTCGGGCACCTTGCTGTCCGCCCGGCCCATCTCCCGGGCGATCACGGCCCCGAGGTCCGGGTACTTCAGGCCCGCCTCGTCGCGGCGGCCGCGCATCATCAGCTTGGCGCCGCTGCCGTGGTCGCCGTTCTTCGTGTTCAGCCCGCGGATGACGCAGGTGGTCTTCATCCGCTTCGCCATTTCCGGCATCAACTCGGAGATGCGCAGGCCCGGCACGTCGGTCGGGATCGACCGGAACGGCCCACCGGTACTCGCACCCGGCTTCGGGTCCCAGGTTTCGAGCTGGCTGGCGCCGCCGGCCAGCCAGAGGAGGATGACCCGCTTCTGGTTCTTCTTCAGCGCCCGCGCCGGGTCCGGGGCGGCGAGAGCGTCGAGTTGGGTCATGTCGGCGAACGCGGCGGCCCCGACTGCACCGAGGAACGCCCGCCGGCTGACGGCGTGATCCGGGGAGCCGCAGTGCGGTTGGTGTCGGGACATGGCACCCCTCGGGGGTCGGGTATGGGGCATCGGGTATGGGGAGTCGGTCATACCCGATACCCCATACCCGATACCCGAGTTAGTGGCAGAACCGGAACTCGGCCGACGTCAGCAGCGCCCATAGCACCTGCCGGTATGCCTCCGCCGGGCGGTCGCTTCGCTTGCGGACGTACCCGGTCAGCGTCTCCAGTTCCTCGTCGGTCGCCGGGCGGTTGAACGCGGCCTTCACCAGCAGCGCGACGGACTCCGCCGGGTCGCTCATCGCCTTCGCCCGGCCGAGTAGACTTCCGCCGCCGTCGGTCAGGAACTCCTTCGCCACCCGATCGCTGTTGCTGAACAACAGCGCCTCGCCGACCCCGACCTGGAAATCGTCGGTCGGCTGGGCGATCTGCGAGGCGAACCCGCGGGCCGCGTTCTCGATCCCCTCGATCTTCTTCTCCAACTCGTCGGCCTTCAAGCCTTCAAACGCCGCCAGGTCGGCGGCGGCGAGCTTCAGCGATGTAGCCAGTTGCGTCGGCGTCAGCGGCTTGAGCTGGGCAACGGCGAAATACCTGGCCTGGGGGTGCGACTCGCTGGGGTACTTGCTGGCCCGGGAGTAGGTGTCGCTCATCACGATGCCGCGGACCAGCCGGCGGAGGTCGTAGCCGTGGGCCGCCGTGTCCCGGGCCAGCCACGCCAGAAGCTCCGGGTGCGACGGGGGGTTCTCGGTGTGCATCTGGTCGAGCGGGTTGACCAGGCCGTATCCGAGGAACCGGTGCCACATCCGGTTGGCGATCGACTTCGCGAAGAACTCCGACTCGCCCGACCGCAGCGCTATCTCGACCAGCTTCGCCCGGGCGCTGAACTTCGGCAGCGGGGCCGGCCGGGCGGACTTGTTCCCCTTGCCGCCGGACTCCTTCATCTCCTCCTTCGTCAGTTCGCGGACCGTGTCGGTCTCGACCGTGGCCCCAGTCAGGAACATCAGCTTCGCCGGGCGCTCCGGCCCCCGGGTCGGCTTGAACTTGACCAGTCCGGCCGGCCGCTCGGCCACCTTGCCGCCGGCCTCGTAGGTCCGGGCGAAGAACGACTTCATGCCGTAGAAATGGTCCTGCTTCCAGTCGGCGACGTGCGGGTGGTCGTGGCACTGGGCGCAGCTCACGTTCACCCCGAAGAACGCCACGCTCACGTCCACCGTCATCTTGTCGAGGTCGTTCGCCCGGCCGCGCAGGTACTCGGCGGCGCCCTTCTGCTTCGGGTCGGTGTCGTCCGGGAGCATCAGCTCGCGGAAGACGCGGTCCCAGGTCTTGCCGTCCTTGAGTGCCGCAGCCAGGTAGTCCCCGACGCCGCCGCGCCGTCGGTCGGTGCCGGCCGGGCCGGTCAGCATCGCGTCGAACTGCACCGCCTGGAACCGCGCGAACCCGGGGGAGGTGATCAGTTGGTCTACCAGCTTCGCACGCTTGTCCGGGTCGGTTGCTTTGACGTACCCGTCGGCCTCGGCCACAGTCGGGATGCGGCCGACGAGGTCGAGGGTGAGCCGGCGGACCAGGGTGGCGTCGTCGGCCTGCGGGGCGGGGGTGATCTCGTCCCGGGTCAGAAGCGCATCAACGTAGTGGTTGATGGCCTGCTCGACCGGGCGGGTGGCGGGAAGGAGTTCGCCGCCGCGAGCCGCCGGAACAGCGAGGGTCGCGATGGCGGCCAGCAGGGGACGGAGCGTCCGCATGGGGTGGCTGCTCCAGTCGAGCGGTCAGGTACGGCAGTGTGGCGGCCGTTCGGCGGGACTACCGGTGCGGGACCGATTGTAACATTCGTCGGCCCGGACGCCAGCGTCGCTCGGCCGAAACCGGCTCTATGACTCTTCCTCCGCGCCGCCGAGGCGGTTGCCGCTGATGCGTCCGCCGCGGGTGTGCTCCTTGTGCTGGCGGTACACCGCCAGGTCGCGGCGCAGCTTCGCCTGGTGGTCCTCCTTGATCTGACGGTACAGCGTCAGCCAGTACCGCCGGGTGGCCAGTGCGTCGATCACCGCCAGCCCGACCAGCACGAACACCAGCACCAACACCAGGATCCAGTAGACGCCCCAGACGCGCACAAACTGCTTATCGGCGTCGGTCATCTTCGGCTTCTCGGCCGGATCGGCGTCGGCCTGCTGCCGGGGCTCCCCGAGTTGGTCGGCGCGGCGCTCCATCCCGGACAGGTACGCCCCGCCGATCAGCCCGCCGAGGGCGATCAGTATCACCCCGGTCAGGAGTCGCCGGCGATAGCGGTTGCGGAAGTAGGCGTGCTCGTCACTGGGGACGTGCTTGCGGGCGGACAGGGCGCGCAGCCCGCGGACCTGGACGTACCCGGTTGCCGCCCCGAGCAAGACCAGCCCGGCCGCCAGAACCAGGGCAACTGCCGCCGCGTCGTTCACGGGAGCACCCCCGTCGGGGAAATCCCAAATCCCAAGCACCAAATCCCAAAGAAGACAGTCCTTATTCCGTTCGGTTGGGATTTGGTGCTTGGGATTTGGGATTTACTTCTGTTGTTGTAGCCACGCCGTCAGCACCTTGCCGACCTCGGCGAGCTGCTTGGGCGAGACCTTGTCCGCCGTGTCGCTGAGCAGGTGCCAGTGCCGGTAGTCGAAGTCGATCACGTCGATCGCCGGGATGCCAGCCCGGTTGAGCGGGACGTGGTCGTCGAGCACCTCGGCCCCGCGGTCGAACCCGCGCTCCATCTTGAACGACCTTGCGCCGACCGCCTCGGCCGTCCGCCAGACGGCCTCGACCAGCTTCGGGGCGAACTGCCAGGAGTGCCCCTCGACCGCCAGCCGGGCGTTTTCGTGGGCGAACAGGTCCAGCAGGATCGCCGCCTCGTATCGATACGGCAGCTTCGCCCGGTGCTTCGCATACTCGGCGGCGAAGTGCTCGGAGCCGAGGAAGTAGTCGTCCCCCCTGCGGACGCCGGGCACGCCGGGGTCGAAGATGTATTCCTCCCCGTCGAAGAGCACGAAGTCCACCCCGACGCCGGTCGGGAAGTCCTTCATGTGGTGGGCCAGTTCCATTAATAGCGCGACGCCGGAGGTGCCGTCGTTGGCGCTGAGGAACGGCTTGTTCCAGTTCCCCTGCGGCTCCTCGTGGGCGGCCGGCCGGGTGTCGTAGTGGCTGCAGAAGATCACCCGCCGGGTGCGCTCCGGGAACCAGGACGCGACCAGGTTGACCATCGCCACCGGCTCGCGCTTGCTCTTCTGGCGGGCCTGGAACTCCTGCCGGACGACCTTCGCGCCCAGCCCCTCGAAGTGCTTGGTGACGAGCGCCTGCTGCTTCGTCATCCCGTCGGAGCCGCTGACACGCGGGCCGATGTCGCAGAGTTGCTTGACGTACTTCAGTGCCCGCTCGCCGTCCACGGGGACCGCCTTCAGCTCGGGGGGCGCGCGGTCGGCGGCGAAGCCGTCGCGCTTGGGCGGTTCGTCGGCCGGGGAAGCCTCCACTCCGCGTGAGCCGGCGGGGTTTGTTGACGTTCGGACGGCCTCATAATTGATCCGCTCCAGATACTGGCTCCACCAGTACAT
>DATLIF010000004.1:0-5622 GCA_035539575.1 Fimbriiglobus sp.
AAAGGTCGGGGCACGAAGATTCGCGGGGAGCGGTGACGCTCGCGAGGCGGTTTCGAGCGCCGGCGATAAAGGGGCTGCGGCTCGGTGCGTCCCCTTTCCCCTCCTCAATCCTCCGGCGGGTGCCAGCCCACGCTGATCCAGTTGCGTCTCGCCTCGACGTGGATCGGGTGATTCAGTTCCAGGGCCGCCATCGCGGCCCGGCCAACGTCCGCAATGCCTTCGATCCGCTCGCCATTATCTACCCAGCGAAATTGCTTCGTCCACCTGGCTCGACGGGGGTTGAGGAGTACCCGTCCGGCGACGCTGCTGATGCCCGCCCGGGACTCGCTTTGCCCGACAGCGGTCGGGTGGTACACTCGGCCGTGATGTCCGACGTGACCCGTCTCCTCGACGCCGCCCAGGCCGGCGAACGCCAGGCCGCCGCTGACCTCTTCCCACTCGTCTACGACGAGTTGCGGGCGCTCGCGGCCGCGAAGATGGCCGCCGAAGCCCCCGGCCACACCCTCGTCGCGACGGCCCTCGTCAACGAGGCGTGGTTGAAACTGAACGGACAGTCGTTCACCTCGCGGAGTAGCTATCTGCGGGCGGCGGCCGTCGCCATGCGTCGGTTGCTGGTCGATCACGTCCGCGCCAAGAAGGCCGCCAAGCGCGGCCGCGGCGGGCGGGTCGAACTGTCGTCCGATCCGGCGGCCCCACCCGATCGGGATGAGCAACTCGACGCCCTCGACGCCGCCCTCGAACGGCTGGCCGTCACCCAGCCCCGCATCGTCGAACTGGTGCAACTCCGCTATTTCGCGGGTCTGACCATCCCCGAGGTAGCGGCTGTGCTGGACATCGCCCCCCGCACCGCCGACGCCTGGTGGGCCTACGCCCGCGGATGGCTCGCCGAAGAATTGAAAGAATAATCAAAAAAATCTCGCCGCCACTGCGCGATCGCCCCGCCGATTCCGCGAATGGGGCAACGAGAGTGCAATAACCATGAATGAACTCGATCTGTTCATTGCCGCGAACGCGATTGCGAACCCGGCCGAGCGAGCCGCCTACCTGGGGCGGGTCTGTGCGGATCAGCCCGAACTCCGGCGGCGGCTGGAAGCGTTGCTGGCCGGCAATGCCCTGTCGCGGCATCCGCTGGACCAGCCGCCGAGCCACCCGCCGGCGGCGGCCGATGCGACGCTCACTCTCGGTAACCCGGCGGCCACGGGCAACTTCCAACCGGCCCCCTCGACCGAAACCGAAGGCGCGATCGTTGCCGGACGCTACAAGCTGCGGCAGCAGATCGGCGAGGGGGGCATGGGCACCGTCTGGATGGCCGACCAAACCGAGCCGGTCAAGCGCAAGGTTGCCGTCAAGCTCATCCGCGTCGAACGGGGGCAGTCGAAGACGATCCTGGCCCGGTTCGAGGCCGAGCGGCAGGCCATCGCGCTCATGGACCACCCGCACATCGCCAGGCTGCTCGACGCCGGCACGACGGGAACGGGTTCGCCATTCTTCGTCATGGAACTGGTCAAGGGCACCCCGCTTAACGACTTCTGCGACCAGCACAAACTCACCATCGCCGAGCGGCTGAACCTGTTCACGCAGATCTGCTCGGCGGTGCAGCACGCCCACCAGAAGGGGATCATCCACCGCGACCTGAAGCCGGGCAACATCCTGGTCGAGAGCCACGACGGCAAGCCGGTGCCGAAGGTCATCGACTTCGGGCTGGCCAAGGCGACCACAGGCCTGCAACTGGGCGAGCAGTCGATGTTCACGGCGTTCGGCTCGGTGATGGGCACGCCGCTGTACATGGCCCCGGAGCAGGCGAGCTTCAACGCGGTGGACGTGGACACGCGGGCCGACGTCTACGCCCTCGGCGTCATCCTGTACGAGTTGCTGACCGGCACAACGCCGCTGACGAAGGAGACGATGAAGAAGGCGGCGCTGGACGAGATGCTGCGGCTGGTCCGCGAGCAGGAGGCCCCGACGCCGAGCAGTCGGCTCAGTTCCGCGGACAGTACGCCGAGCGTGGCGGGGAACCGGCAGATCGAGCCGGCGAAACTGGGCCGGTTCGTGAAGGGCGAACTCGACTGGATCGTGATGAAGGCCCTCGCCAAGGACCGCGACCGGCGTTACGAGACGGCCAACGGTTTCGCCCGCGACATCGAACGCTTCCTGAACCACGAGCCGGTGCAGGCCGGACCGCCGAGCGCGAGCTATCGCTTCAAAAAGTTCGTGCAGCGGAACCGCGGGCAGGTGATCGCCGCAAGTCTGGTACTGCTGGCGCTCGTCGGCGGAGCGGTGGGGACGACGGTGGGGTTGATCGAGGCAAAGAAGCAGACTGAACGAGCGCAGATCCAGGAGGCAGAGGCCAGGAAGCAGGAGAGGATCGCAAAGGAGGAAGCGACCGCGAAGGGTATCGCTCTGGATGCGGAGAAGGCGGCGAAGGCGGAGGCAGAGGCGAACCTGAAGCAGGCGAAGGATAATCTAGCTTTCGCCACGAAAGGGAACGAGATTCTCGGTTCGGTGTTCGCCGGGCTGGACCCGAATGCGAACTACTCAACAGTGGCCGAGTTGCGCGACGCTCTGAAGGCTAACCTCCGGAAGGCGGTGGCGGAACTGGACGGAACGGCCATCGGCGACCCGCTCGTGGTGGCCGCGATGCAGAACTCGCTCGGCCTGTCGCTCCTGGGTCTGGGGGAGTTCGAGCAGGCGATCACCCTGTTCGCGCGGGCCCGCGAGACACGTACGGCCCGGCTCGGGGCGAACGACCCGGACACCCTCACGACCATGAGCAACATGGCGGCGGGCTACCGGGAAGCGGGGAAGCGGGACCGGGCCCTGCTGCTTTACGAGGAGACGTACAAGCGGATGAAGGCGAACATTGGGGCCGACCACCCGGACACCATCGCGACCATGAACAACTTGGCGGGGAGCTACCGGGACGATGGGAAGCTGGACCTGGCCCTGCCTCTATACAAGGAGGCGTTCGAGCTGATAAAGGCGAAGCGCGGGGCCGACGACCAGGGCACTCTCGTGAGCATGGGCAACTTGGCCGACTGCTACAGGACCGCCGGTCAGCTGGAACTGGCCCTGCCGCTTCTGGAGGAGTCGTTCAAGCTGAAGATGGTGAAGTTCGGGGCCGACGACCCGAGCACCCTCGCGAGCAGGAGCAACCTGGCGCTGGGCTACCTCGACGCCGGGAAGTTGGACCGGGCCCTCCCGCTTCTGGAGGAGAATTTCAAGCTGAGTAAGCCGAAGCTCGGAGCCGACCACCCGGGCACCCTCACCAGCATGCACAACTTGGCGCTGGGCTATAGGGTCGCCGGGAAGTTGGACCGGGCCCTGCCGCTGTACGAGGAGACTCTCAAGCTGAAGAAGACGAAGATCGGGGCCGACCACCCGGAGACCCTCACCACCATGAACAGCCTCGCGCTGAGCTACCAGGCCGCCGGGAAGCTGGACCTGGCCCTGCCACTTCTGGAGGAGATGGTCAAGCTGAGGAAGACGAAGATCGGGGCCGACCACCCGGACACCCTCGCCAGCATGAACAAGCTCGCGGCGGGCTACCAAGACGCCGGGAAGCTGGACTTGGCCCTGCCTCTGTACGAGGAGACATTCAAACTGAGGAAGGCGAACGTTGGGGCCGACCACCCGGACACCCTCACGAGCATGAACAACCTGGCGGTGTGCTACTGGTTGATGGAACGGCTCGATAAATCCGTGCCGCTGTTCGAGGAGTTGCTGTCGCTTCGGGAGAAAAAACACGGGCGACAGCACTCGAACACTCAAATCGCCGTGGCCAATCTCGGAGTGAACTACAAGGACGCGGGCCGTCTGGTCGAAGCCCTGCCGCTCTTGGATGAGGCGTACCAGTCCAGCCGCCGCATCCCCGAGCTTCTGTGGATTGGCGGCGAACTGCTCGAAGGGTACGTCTGGGCCGGCAAGCGGACGGAAGCGATCCAGTTGATCGGCGGGATGCTCGACGACGCCCGCCGGACGCTGCCGAAGGACAGCCCTCAACTGGCGGGCTCGCTCGCCCCAAACGGCCTGGCACTGCTCGACCTGCGGGCGTTCGCCGAGGCGGAATCGCTGCTCCGCGAGTGCCTGGCCATCCGCGAGAAGACGCAGCCCGACGCCTGGACCACGTTCAACACGCAATCGATGCTCGGCGGGGCGCTGCTGGGTCAGAAGAAGTACGCCGACGCCGAGCCGCTGCTGCAGAAGGGGTATCAAGGATTGAAGGAACGGGAGAAGACCATCCCGAAGGAAGGCGGCGGGGAATATCGTATCCCCGAGGCGCTCAGCCGGCTCATCGCCCTGTATACCGCCACCGACAAGCCGGACGAGGTGAAGAAGTACAAGGAGCTGCGGGCCAAGTACCCGCCGCCGGTCGCGCCCATGCCGAAGGTGGTGAAGTGACCGGCGACCGCCGTCACCCCACACCGGGTCTCGCCGCGCCGCCGGACGCCGCCCACAGATCCGGGAGGACGGCAGTCAATTCCGCCCCGACCCGCCGGGTGGACATCTCGGTCAGGACGTGCGTCAGGTAGGCCCACGGGTCGAGGCCGTTCCGCCGGGCACTCGCGCAGATGTTCAGGAGTACCGACGCCGTCCGGTACGTGGTTAAGACCGGGTGCCAGTGGGACTTCCTGCCCCACGACTTCCCGCCGTCGTCGGCCGTCTACCAGCAGGCCCGGCGGTGGGTGGCGGCCGGGGTGTTCGAGGAGATCGCCCACGACCGGCGGATGATCCTCCGGTTGGTCCAGGAGCGGGAGGCCCAGCCGACCGGCACCATCTTCGACGCCCGGACGATGCAATCCACCCCCGAGAGCGGGGCCCGGGCCGGGCACGACGGGGCCAAGAAGAAGGGGTCGAAGGTCCATATCGCGGTGGATACCCTCGGCCACCTGCTGGCCCTGAAGGTGACGGCCGCGAACGAGCAGGAGCGGGCCCAGGTGGCGGGCCTGGCCGCGAAGGTCCAGGCGGTCACGGGCGGGATGGTCGAGTTGGCCTACGTCGATCCGGGGTACACCGGGGACGAGGCGGCGACCCAGGCCGCCGGCTACCACATCTGGCTGGAGGTGGTGAAGCACACCGAGGCGAAGAAGGGGTTCGTACTCCTGCCCCGGCGGTGGGTGGTCGAGCGGACGTTCGGGTGGCTCGGCCGGTTCCGCCGGCTGGCCCGGGACTACGAACGGCTCTCGACCACGTTGGCCGGCTGGCATTGGCTCGCCTTCGTTACCCTGTTGCTCCCCAGGCTGGGGCTCGAAAGTGCATAACTGGCTCTAACGTCCGCCCGCCGCCCGTCCGTGTAAAGTGACGGAACCATGTCCGACCCGTCCCCCGACCCGACGCCCCGCGGCACCTGGGCGGCGCTCTTCCACCAGACCGCAGACCCGGTCTTCCTCCTCAACCCGCGCCGCCGCGTCCGGTTCGTTAACCGGGCCTTCGAGACCGTCGCCAAGACCACGGCCGACGCCGTCGTCCACGAGTACTGCTACGCCCGCAAGCTCAGCAAGGCCGTCCCGGCCGCGGTCCGGGCCCTCCTCCAGGCGATGGCCCCGCCCAAGGAGGCGATGCGCGGCCAGGTCACGCGCGTCCGCCGGCCGGCGCCGCCCGCCCGGTTCGGCCCGCCGTGGTGGG
>DATLIF010000005.1:0-10105 GCA_035539575.1 Fimbriiglobus sp.
GTGCGGCGTCGAGCGCACCCTTCACCGCGCGTTTGATGTGCGGGGCGTGGTCGGTCAACGTTCGTTCCGCTGCTTCGCGGGTTCGGAAGTCGGGGCTGTCGAGTTCGGCGATCAGTCGACGGACGCTGGCCGGATCGGGAACCGCGACCGGATTCACCCCGTCACGGATCGCGGCGACCGCTCCGTCCGGCGCGGCGTGCAACGTGCGGGCGGCCCGGAACGCGGCCGCCGGGTCGGTGTCGGCGAGTTCGGCGACTGCCTTCTGGAGCGCGGTCCGGTCGGGCGGCGGGCCAGTGCGGGTGCGGGTGCCGAACACGTCCCACAGGTAGACGGGGGCGTCCGCGCTGGCCGCGGCCAATGTCATCTCGTCCGGGGAGAAAGCAAGGGCATCGACGATCGATCCGTGGTGGAACCTCCACACTCGCTTGCCGGATGCAACGTCCCAGATTTCCGCGGACTGTGAGTATCCTCCGAGCGCAAGGAACTGACCATCTGGTGAGAATGAAAGACACTCGGCACCCGGGGACCCGATGTCATCCACCTTCGTGATCAGCCGCCCCGTCCGCGCATCACGCACGATCAACCGGCTGGCTGTCAGTCGCCAGGTTCCGCCGCCGTCGAGTGGGACGCGGACCGGGCTGACGTAGGCGAACAGCCGACCGTCCGGGGAGTAGGCGGCCGCCTTTGTGGAATCGGGGACCTGATACTCGTAGTCGGCCCAGAGGCGTTGCCGGGTCGTGAGGTCGTAGGCGATGACAGGGGAGTCGAAGGCGATGGGTGTGGTGCCGGTGACGACGGCCCGTCGGCCGTCCGGCGAGACGGCCACCAGACCGGACCCGTTCTCGATTGCGACCGACGCCTCGACCCGTCCGGTCGTGGTGTTTCGTGCTTCGAGCAATTCACCATGCCGCGCCAGCAGTTGGCGACCGTCCGGGGTGAATCGGAGTGCAAACACGGGCTGGTCCTGTGTCGGGACCGTCCAAGCCTCGATACCGGTCCGGGTGTCGGAAACAACTATCTTCCCGCCGGGACAGGTGGCGACTAGCCGTCCGTCCGGGGAAAGGTCGGTCACCTGTCGATACCACGCGGGGAGGCTCAACCTTGGTCCCGGTGCCCGGGTCTTCGCGTCCCAGGTCATCCAACTGTCAGTGAGACCGGCGAGTCGCTTACCGCCATCGAGAAACCGAAGCTCACGGACCCCGGTCGGCGGGTCCGCCGACACCGGTAGCCGTTTCCCGGTCTCCACATCCCAGAGCGTAATTGCACCGCAGTAATCTCCAGTCATGATGACCTTGCCGTCGGGAGAGAAGGCCGCCGTCCGAGACGTGGTTCCCTTCGCAAGCCGATGCCGTACCGCCCTCTTCTTCCAGTCCCAGACGGTCACCTCGCCATCCGTTCCGTAGGCGAGTAGGTCGCCAGTCGGGCAGACCGTAAGCCACCACAAGTATTGCACTGACAACTCGTCCACTGTCCGCCCAGTCGCCAGATCCCGGACCTTGATGGCGTTCTCTGTCCCGTGCCGGAATGTGAACACCTGCTTGCCGCCCGGGGTAATAACGATCTGCAACGGGTGTGAACCCGGGTAGTCCCACCGGCCTAATTCGGTGCCCATGTCGGTATCGAACACCCGGACGATACCAGCGGTTTCGACCGCGACGACTCTGCCGTCCAGCGACAGCACCGGGTGCTGCGAGTTGGATGGTGATTGATCGAGCGGGACGGTGCAGAGCGCTGCTCCCGTGCGGGCGTCGTACACATGAAGGACGACCTTCGCCCCCAGCCAGACCGCTGCGGTTCGGGTTCCGTCTCCGCTGAGCGTGCTGCTCCAAAGTGTCAGCCCATGTGGAGCATTAATCTTGAGTTGGTTGGCCGGCCGGCCAGACAGGTCGAACCTGCGGACAAAGTAGTCAGACTTGCCGTACTCGTGCGTACTGATCACCAATTCGCCGTTCGTGGTGAACTGAATAGCCGGTATCAGGGAATTGGTGTTATCGTCGGCGGTTGCTACGGTGAACCGGGGCAGACCCGTTGCCACGTCGAAGACTCGTACCGAGGTTCTTCCCGCCACCGCAAGAGACTTGCCGTCCAGAGCGAAGGTCGGGCTCCAGGCGCCATACGGGGCACGGAACCGCGCCGACCCGATCCGGGCAATTGCCCCGTCGGGGAGTGGATCGATGGCAGGCTGGTCGTTGGTCGTCTTCCTGGCGGTCGGTGTGTCGGGTGAATCAGCTCCCGGATTCTGCGCGGCCGACAGGCCGACCGCCGCGGCCGCAGTCACGGCGACGATCAGGCCCGTCACCACCCGCGGCCACGCGGAAGCTCTACCGGCCCGCGCCGCCAGTGCCGCAACACCTGACGACACTCCTGCCGATCCCTCGACCCCGGCTCGCATCGCGGTGGCAAGCACGTTGCCCGGCACGGTCATGGCCGTCAGCCCCGCGAAACCGCCGGACGCCGTCACCCCCCGCGCCGAGAGCCGCCTCGCCAGTTTCGCCCGCGCCCGGCTCAGACGGGACTCCACCGTCCCGACCGGGCAGCCCAGGGCCACCGCGGCCTGGGCGTTCGAGAGCCCCTGAATCTCGCACAGCACGAACGCGGCCCGGAACGGCTCCGACATGGTGCTTACTTCGGCGTCGATCACCCGCCATAGTTCCCGTCGTGCCGCCTCATCCGGCGGCGATGACGACTGGTCGGATGCCACCGCGTCGGAAATTGGCTCAGCCTGTCGCCGGCAGCAACGTTTGGCTTCCAACCCTGCCCGATACGCAACCCGGTAGAGCCATCCGGCCACCGCCGACCGGTTCGCCACCGACCCGGCGTGCCGCGCCAGGGCAAGGAACGTGGCCTGGAAGGCGTCCTCGGCCGCGTGTCGGTCCCGCGCCACCCGCCGGCAGACGCCCCACACCAGCCGGCCGTGCCGCCAGACCAGTAACTCGAACGCGGCCTCGTCCCGATCCCGTGAAAACCGGTCGATCAACTCGGCGTCGGAGACGGCCGGCGCGCTGCCCGACACGGCGGCCCGGAGGTGTCGGAGGAAGTCCATCGGTGGGAGCGGACCGGCGGCCATCGTGGCGGCTCCTGGGGAACTCTGGGCGAGGTCTATCAGATACGAGTGGCCGACGCTCGGAAACCCTCCCGCGGAATGTTGGTGAAACAAAACGGGCCGGCCGCGGGTCGACTCCGCGGCCGGCCAGGTGGGTTATCGCCCGATGTAGTTCGCTGGAAAGCGCCGGCACGAACAATGTCCGTTACTCCACCAGTGGCATCCAGCCGCCGACGTCGAAGCGGGAGTGCGGGTTGAGTTCCACGTTCGCCGCCGCCTGGTGGAACGCCTCCCAGCACGGCTCCAGCAGCTTGAACAGGTCCGCCGTCCGCAGACAGCCGTGCTCCCGGCAGAACAGCAGGTCCGTCCCCGGCCCCCGCACCGGCACAACCGTCGCGGCCGGGACCGCCTTGTGGACCTCCTCGGCGTACCGGAGCCCGGCGTCAGTGTCCGGCAGCATCACGAACGTCCGCTCCTCCTCTGGCGGGCCGCCGACCATCGGCGCTGCCGCCCGGACGTAGCCGGCCAGACGGTCGGACAGCCCCGCGGCGTCCTCGCCCGACAACTCCACCTCGGTCACGTCCTCGCCCGGCAGCAGGTTGGTCAGGAACGCCGTCGCCTGCTCGATCATCGGGGCGGACAGGTAGTGCAACAGGTCCATCGACCCGCGGCACGCCCCCGCCAGCCCGCCGCGCGGCTCGACCACCAGCCGGGTCAACACCAATTCCAGCCGGTCCCGCTCCTCCGCCGGCAGTTGCTCCAGCATCTCCGCGGCCGACCGGTCCAGCCGGTCCTCGCCGTAGGGCAGCACCACCCGCATGGTGTTCGAGCCTTGCAGCGTGGTCTGGGTCGCGTCGTCCACGTCGGTCGGCAGCGGCGGGGCGGTCGTGACCCCGCTGGCCGCGAGGATGACGTGGGCTTCCAGTTCCCGGGTCAGTTCGGCCAGCCGGGTGCGGGCCAGGCCCAGGTCGCGAGCCTTCTCGTCGAACCACGTCCGCAGCCGGCGGTAGAACTGGACCGCGGCCGTCGCCAGGTCCTCCCGCAGCCGCACCTCGGAGTAGTGGCGGACCTTGTCCGCAACACCCCGCAAGGCCCGGCCGGCCCGGCTGCCGAACAGCCCGAACCCGACGCCGCCGTCGATCCCCTGGGCGGCGGCCAGGGCCGCCTGAACCTCGGCCCGCGCCTGACGCCGGGTCTCGACCAGGTGGTCGAGTTGCTTCTCCAGTATTGCGGTGGCTTCCGAGCAGGCCGTGATCAACTCGGCGACCACCGCCGTCGAAGCAGCAAGCCGGGGGCCGGATAGCTCCTCCAGTGGCCGTAGTAGCTCGGTCAGTTCATTCTGCCACGCTTCCAGGGACTTCCTGATGCCGAGGTCGAGAGCGCGACTCAGCCGACCGCGACGGAACGGACTGTCGGTGTCGGTGGTCGGCTCCAGCCCGACCCACTCGCGGGCCTGCTCCCAGACCGCCGCCGCCCACGCGGACGGGTTCGGCTGCCGGCTGACGGCGTCGGCCTCCCCGGCCAGCCCGGCGGCCCAGCCCCGCACCACGTCGGCCGGGTTGCCGTCCGATCGGGTCGCCTCGGAGGCGATGAACGGCTGGACCTCCTCCGGCGTCAGACGGGTGTCCGACAGGATCAGCTTCAGGACCCGGTCAGCCTCCGCCGGTATCCGCCCAGCGCTGCTGTCCGCCCACGCCCTGAGGAATCGCACGCACAGTTGCCGTGCCGCCGACCGCAACAACAGGCCGCGGGGGAACCACACCCCGAAGGTGCCGAACCCGCGAAACGGTGTCCGTCCGAACGGGGCGGCGGCCTTGCGGAGCTTCTCCAGTCCGGCCCCCAGCGGGGTGGTCAGATCGTGGGCGACGTAACCGGCGAGGTGTGAGACGCAGTCGCGGAACGAGTCGGCGTCCCGCCGGGCCATCGGCAACAGGTACGTCGCGGTGAACGGCAGCCCGCGGCCATCCACCTGTGGCCCCTCCGGTCCGCCGTACTGGGCCGCGAACGCCACGTCCGGGTCGGCGTAGTGGTTCAGCTCGGTGAGCGTGGCGAAGATGTTGGCCAGTTCCTCCGGCGGGCTGGACGGGTCGTCTGGGGCGCCGGTGAACACGAATGCGGTGACGGGGGCGTCCGGGATGTTGAACCGCTCCATCGCGCGGCGGACGGCGTGGCCGACATCCACCAGCATGCCGCTGGTCCCGCCAGAGGCGCTGGCGAAGACGTACACCGCCGGCACCTTCGAGCGGACCAGCAGGCCCGTCTGGTCGGCCGACTGGCGGATCGCCTCCGGGTGGGTGGCGACCTGCACCTCGTGCCTCATCCGGGTCATGAACCGCAGGTAGTGGTCGCCGAACGCCAGCCGGCCCAGCGCCCGCGAGCCCTCGACCTTCAGCGACCGCGGGATCGAGTAGAGCTTTTCCCGCGGTAGCCACTCCAGGATGTGGTCGAGCTGCCGGCGGCGGTAGGCGGTGACCGGCTGGAGCGGGGCGTGGAAGACGTGCTCGGCCATCAGCGCCGCGTCCGGTGGGCCGTTGGCGGCGCGGCGCATCGTCTCCGGGTCGGCGTCCAGGTAAACGAACCGGAAGCACGGCACCTGGGCCAACTCGCCGATCCGGTCTACCAGCCGGCAGCGGATCTGTTGCAGTGCCCGCCTACCGAACGACCCGACACCGATGAGCAACGCCGGCCGCAGCACGCCCTCCTCCGGGCGAATGCTGACCGACACGCTCATGGTGTTGTGCGGGTCGGGCAGGTGGGCGAAACGGGCGGCGTCGTTAGCCGTCACCGGCGGGGGCGTCGCCCGCCGAGGCCGCGCGTACGTTTGAACCGTTGCGCCGAGGTCCAGGTCCGCGGCCGTCGCGGGCCGGCGGCCGTTGACTGGCGCCGGCGTCTCGATCCCGTGGTGGCCCAGCCCGACCGTCACGTCCGCCCGCAGCGAGCCGGCGCCCAGCGCCCGCACGAACGCCGAACAGGACGGGAACCGGTCGTCCGGGTTCTTGGCCAGTGCCCGGGCCACCGCCGCCCGGTCCGCCTCCGGGAGCATGTGCAGGTCGGGCGGCTCGGTCATGTGCTGGACGGCGAGCTGGCGGATGTTCTTGCCGGCGAACGGCCGCCGCCCGCTCAAGAGTTCCACGTACACCACGGCCAGGCTGTACTGGTCGGAGTGCTTGCTGATCTTGTTGGCGAACGTCTCCGGGGCGGCGTAGACGGGCGTGATCCCGCCCATGATGCCGGACGCGGATTGCCGCTCCAGGTGCTTGACCAGCCCGAAGTCGGCGACCTTGACCCGGTCGGCGATCAGGAACAGGTTCTTCGGCTTGACGTCCAGGTGCTGGAGGTTGTGCTTCTCGATCAGGTGGTCGAGCCCCTCGGCCGTGTCGGAGAGGAACCCCAGCAGCATCTCGCGCGGGATGCCGGGCCGGCCGGCCCGCTGACACTCCTGCATCAGGTCGAAGAGGCTCTTGTCGGCCAGCTCCATGACGATCAGAAGCTCGCCGCTGACCACCTCGATCCGGTCCATGGACAGGACGAACGGGTGGCGGACGACCTTGACCTGCTCGAGCGCCTTCTGCTCCTGCTCGGCCTTCTGGGCGTCACCATCAAGGGAGTTGAGGTTGCCGTAAACGAACTTGATCGCCTTGTGCAGGCCGCCGGGGGCGACGCACTTCCAGACCTCGCCGAACCCGCCGGTGCCCAGGGGCTCCAGCAGGCGGTAGCCGGGGATGGGTTCGGTATCGGGCTCGCGCAGCCAGTTCATGGGACCACCGGTTCGGGGGCGGTTCCGGGACCGCGCGCCTTCGCGCGGTCGGGTTCGGGCTGGGCGGGCCACGGAACAGCAGACCGGAACTGACCGACCCGGGACCGGGACGTCGGCCGGTCTCCGGGCGGAGTACGCCGTTGAAGCGTAGTTCACGCCCCGGGGGCAGTCCAAAATTTGCGGCGTGTAGTACCCGTAACGACTTGCGGCGGGATGTGAATGTTCGCAAACGGGCTTATCGGAAGTGTTAACAGACCACTGGCGAGCCGCCGACGCCAGTCGGCGGGTGATGCCGCTCCACCCGCCGACTGGCGTCGGCGGCTCGCCAGAGACAATCGAAACCGAGGCTAGTTCTGCTCCGCCCGGCTGACGGGGCGGGCCATCACGACCGGGCGGCCGATCACGTCTCCACACACCTGGTAGCGAAAGTTGCCGATCGTCAACTCATCGCCAGGGTAAAGCTTCCCCTCGGAGACGCGGCGGCCGTTGATCCGCACGCCGTTGGTGCTGCCCAGGTCGCGGACCACCAGGTAATCGTTTACCTGCGCGACACAACAGTGCCGGCGGGAGACCTTCCGCGAGTTGAGCTGAACGTCGCACTCCTGGTGCCGGCCGAACAGCAGAACTGGCTTGTCAATCAAGATGCTCGGCCCGTCGGTCAGCGAGAGCAGGTGTGAGGGCATGGCAGCCAGGAGGGGTGGGGGGTCGGGTTATGACGCCGTCGGTTAGCTTACTCCACGAACGCCGCCTGGGTTGGTGAAACCGTCCCCCGGCCGGTCACGGCCCGACCGGGATCGCCTCGACGTTCGGCCGGCGGACTGGCGATGTGGCCCGGGTCAGCAGCCGTTGAAAGTCAGGCCGCTGGCGCAGGGGGTCGAAGTCGCTGTCCGCCGCAAAGTGGGCGGCCATCCCGTGGGTGGTGAAGTACCCGTCGCCGAGCAACTCGTTCAGGATCGCCACCGAACGGGCGGCGTGCCATTCCCGATCCTGCTCGGGACCGGACGTCACCAACTGCGCGTGGGCACACGCCCAGTTGTACTTGATGACGTAGGCGGTGCGGGGGTCGTCCCGGCTGCCGGCCATCTCCAGCAACCCCTTCGCCGTGCGATCCAGTCCCTCGCCGTCGCCGTCTCGGGCCTTGATCGCCAGGAAGTGCGACTGCTTCACCAGGTCGATCCGGGCCAGCCAGGTCATGTGCGGGAACTCCTTGAGCAGGTCGTCCCGCAGCCGGGCGAACTCGTCGTAAGCCGTCCGGGCCGCCAGCCGGCGGCCGGCCTGATGCTGGAGGTCGGCGTACAGCAGCAGGAAGCGGAGTTTCTGGGCCCGCAGTGGGAACGACCGGCGGTGGCGGGCGAGGATCGTGTCCAGCCCATTCATGCCGGCGTCCGCTGCCAGGATGCCCTCTTCACGCCGGCCGGATCGGACGAGATGGTCGCCGCGGTACAGGTGCAGGGCGGCCCTGGTCAGCCCGAACTGTTCCTGGGCGCGGGCGGTCGGCGCGGCCTCCCGGTCCAGCGCCTCGACCAGCGTGCGGGCCTGCTCCAGCAACCCGTACCCGCTGTCGAGCCGCTGCATCAGGTCCATGACGCCGAGGTGGACCAGTGCGGTCGCCTTGGCCAGTCGGTGGCGGTACGGTGCGGCCGGGCGGGCGGCCAGTTCCTTGCCGATCTCCAGAGCCCGGGCGTGGTACTCGATCGCCCGTGTATGCTTGGTGCTCTCGACGAACTGGCCCAGCGCGGAGTACGACTCGGCCAGGACCAGTTTCGTCTCGTCGGAGGCGGGGTCGAGCTTCAGGGCGAGCTGCGCGAGCCCGACCGCCGACTCGTAGTGATGGTAGGCGTCGTCGTATTCGCCGAAGACCGCGGCCAGCCGGCCAAGGAACCCGACCGACTCGGCCAGGTCACGGGCATGGCCCGAAACGTGGGGCAGTTCGGCCGCCAGCCCGCGGCGGAGCCGGGCCGCCTCCTCGACCGACTCCCGACTCTGGGGGTACTTGCCCAGGGCCAGGTACGCCGATGCCACACGCATGTACGCCGCCGCCGCTTCCCGCCGCACGACCGGGTCGGCGCTGTCCTCCCAGACGAAGCATTTGAAGAAGGCGACCGCGTCCTCGAGTACCTTGCGCCGCTCGTCCTGCAACTCAGGGAGGGCAGCCCAGGGCTCGGACGCCACCCGGGTCATCATCCGCTCGACCGCCTCGGACGCCTTCTGGATGCGGGCGTGGGCCGCCTGACGCTCCCGCTCCAGCGCCTCCTTGGCCGCCAGCGTCTCCAGGCGGCGAGCGTCGGCGGTGCGGCGGGCGGCGTCGGCGTCGTCCCGTTCTCCTTGCAACCGGGCGTTGGCGATCAAAACCACGGCCACGACCAGCAGCAGCGAAAGGGCGGAGGCAGCCAGCCCGACCGCCGCGGCTGGCCGCCGCCGGGCCGCCTTCCACGCCCGCTCCCAGGTCGGCACCGGCCGGGCCAGGATCGGTCGGCCGTCGAGGAACCGCCCCAGGTCGTCAGCCACCGCCTCGGCCGAAGCGTAGCGCTTGCCCGGGTCTTTCTGGAGGCACTTCAGGCAAACTGTCTCCAGGTCTCGCGGCACCTTCGGCTGGAGCCGGGTCGGGGAGACCGGATCGTCGTGAACGGCGTGCAGGACGGTGTCCAGCGCGGTCGCGGCCAGGAACGGCGGGCGGCCGGTCAGGCACTCGTAGAGGACCGCGCCCAGCGCGTAGACGTCCGCCGCCGGGCCGACCGCCCGCGAGCCGCGTGCCTGTTCGGGGGCCATGTAACTCGGGGTACCCATGACCGCCCCCGTCCGGGTCAGGGCGGTGTCGGCATCGACGTCGCAGCGGCGCGCCAGCCCGAAGTCGGTCACTTTCACGGTGCCGTCGGCCGCGAACAGGATGTTCCCCGGCTTGAGGTCACGGTGGACGATCCCCTTGGCGTGGGCCGCGTGAACGGCACGGGCCACCTGTACGACGACCGCGGCGGAGTCGTGCGGCGGCAGAGGGGAGCCGGCCAGCCGCTGCATCAGGCTACCACCAGGACAATACTCCAACGCAAAGAACGGCCGGTCGTCACACGCTCCGACCTCGTAGACCTGCACGATGCCCGGATGTTGAACGGCGGCCACGGCCGCCGCCTCGGCCCGGAACCGCCGCCGATCGGCGTCGGACGCGACCCCGCCGGCCAGCACCATCTTCAGCGCTACCCGGCGGTCCAGCGACACCTGCCGGGCGAGGTAGACGACCGCCGTCCCGCCGCGACCGAGTTCCTGGAGCAGTTCGTATCCGGGGACGCCGGGGTGGGCGGGCGACGGAG
>DATLIF010000006.1:0-2768 GCA_035539575.1 Fimbriiglobus sp.
AAAACGCCGTTGGCGTCCGGGTGGAAGATCTCCGGATCCTTGTGGCCGTAGGTGTGGAAAGTCGGCTCGACTCCGAGGAACAGGTTCTGGCTCAGGAGCTGTCGGCCGACCTGGTCCACCCGGGCCGCCGTCGCGACCGACGCCTCCGGCACGTTCGGTAGTTCAACCGGCTTGTTGCGGATCGCGGGGCCGGCCAGTTCCTCGTCCAGGCACCCGGTCAGCCCGACCAGCAGGGCGGCCATGAGCAATAGACGTGTCATCCCCCGGCCCCTCCCATGTCAAGCGTCTGAAACCGCTCCGCCAGGGGTCAGGCCGCCAGACCGCCACTTCCAGGGGGTGCCGTTGTGGCAGTCTGGGTAGTCAACTTTTGACCACATAGACCGCAAGATTGCCACTTTGGAATGTGGCATTGTGGCAGCCTTGGTCCCCTGGTTTCAGCCTGATCCGCACGCGTGAGGGTCGCTGCTCTAGCGTGGCTGGCCACCTGTGTCGAGCCTAACCTCACATTGGTGATTGTCAAATGTACAGGTAGGCTTTTCGTGGATACCGGGTGTGACTGGCGGTAGCAACTGCCCTCGCGGCTCCAACGGCGGCGTTGATTGCGTCCAGGGCGTCTCCACCTGGGTTCCGCATGATGAGTCGGCGGCCGCTGCGGGCGGCGGGATTCAGCACGTCGCGAACGCCGGCGGCCGCATCCCCCAATTGCACGGGGGCGCGGCCGGCGGCGATGTCGGTTGCGGTCACTTGCGGAGCTTGATCTCGTAGACGCGGTTGGTTCGCTCGTTGCCGGGGCTGGGGTTCTCGCCTGTCAGCGTCGCCATGCCTTCCTTGACGGAGTACGCGAACGGTTTGCCGCTGACCGGGTCGTTGGGCAGCGGCAGCTTGATCGCGTCCAGGCTCGGCGGCAGCTTGCCGCCATTCTCGTGGGCGTAGAGCCGGATCGCCTCGACGGTCCGCAGGTAGGCGAAATGCTGATCGGTACGGGTCTGGGCCTCTTTTACCTTCAGGATGCTGGGCACCAGGAGCGGAGCGAGGACCAGGTCGGCCTTGAGCTTCTTGAGGGCCTCCTCCGCCTGCTTCGCCCCGACCGCCTGGGGGTAGGGGAGATTCATCCACTTTCTCAGTTCATCCAGATGGATCTGGTACTGGATCAGGTCGTCGGTCAGAACGACCTGGATTGGGGAGAATGTCTTCACCAGGTCTGCCGAAAACCCGCCGTACTCCACCAGCCGCGCCCGGGTGGCCTCGACCCGGCCCTTGTCTTTTGCCCAGGCGGTGAACCGCTCCGCCGGGTGCGTCCCAGCCTCATCCTTGCCTGTACCCGGGGCATCCATTTTGAGCAGTTCGGTGAGCAGCTTGAGATACTTTTGCATTTCCACGTCGGAGAACGGGCGGTCGGCCTTGAGCAGCGGGCCGAAGTGGGCGGCCAGGAAGATCCGCTCGCCGCCGAAGCCGGTGTGCAGGTCCATGACCGGGGACGGCAGGTCCGCGAACGACCAGAACAGGTTCGGGCAGCCGGGTTGCTGGACCATCTCCTCCAGTCCGTGGATGGCCTGGTGCAAGATGGCCATGCCGACCAGGCTGGCGATCAGGGTCGGGTGCTGCTCGCACGCCTTCGCCAGCCCGAACAGCGTCTTGACCGTCTCCACGGCCCGGACGAACTCGCCGTTTTTCACTTCGCCGCGCAACCGGAGCCGGAGGACGTTCGCCAGCTCCCGCATCTTTTGCAGCTCGGGCAGCAGGGCGTAGATACCGTCGTGGCGGAGGTTGAACCACTCGTTCCACTCGGTCCGGGTGTACCGGGCGGCCTGGTCCATGAACACCATCAGGTTGGCGTAGGGCGGGTCGTAGGCGAGTCCGTTCTTGATGCCGGCCTGCTCCCGGACGTCGGTCGGCAACTCAGCCAGGGGCGTGTCGAGCCACTTCTGCCGCTTCTCCGTGTTCTCCGTGTTGAAGAACACGTTCTGTTCCATGAAACAGCGGAGGAATCCGCCGATCTTCTCCCCGGGTTGCTGGTCGCGGTACTCCAGCATCAGGTAGTACTTCGACACCGGCTTCGGTGGGGCGGCCGGGCTGACGGTCATGACGATCGTTACCTTGCCGTCCTTCGGCTCCGGCGCCGGCTGCGCGGCTGACCGACCGGCGAACAGCACCAGACCGAGACACGACGACACCATCCATGCACTTCGCATGGGAACCTCCGGGACAGGGGATCGAGAGCTAATCGAGGATCAGCCCACGGCGGGCGGACAGGACCGTGATCGTGGGCCCGTCGGTCACATCGCCAGTCGATGCGGAAACCGGCGGCAGTCCGCCTGCTTCGACGGACCGGCTCAGTACGCCGTATGAACCCGGTGACAGGGGGACGGGCTCATACGGCACTGACTCCGCTGCCGGGGCGTCCTCACGGGTCGGCGAGGCCGACGGCGCGGGGTCGGGCCACAATCCAAATGCGAGCGTGGCCGCCTGGGTGACGAGGAGCAGGGCGGTTGCACACTTCCACCACCGGGCCTTCGGGGCAGACGCGCGGCCAGCCTGGAACAGCACCTCGTCGCGGTCGAGCCGGGTCGCCGGGGTGAACCGGGCCAGGGCGTCGATCAGGGGGTCGGGTCGGTCGGACATGGGGCACCCAGTTGCTTTCGTAGCGCGGCGATGCCGGCCTCGAACCGGCGGTGGGCGGAGCTGACCGAGCACCCGGCGACGGCGGCGACCTGTTCCAGGGTCATCCCGCCCCAGAGCCGGGCGACGATCACCTCCCGCTGCTCGGG
>DATLIF010000007.1:0-2579 GCA_035539575.1 Fimbriiglobus sp.
GGTGAAGCCCTTACCGTCGAAGTGGCACACGCCCCCGTTGGTGCCGATCCACAGCCGGCCGGCGGCGTCCTGGGCCAGGGAATACACGGCGTCGTGGACCAGGCCGTCCTTGGTGGTGAAACTGGTGAACGACTTGCCGTCGTAGCAACTGAGTCCGCCCTGGGTGCCGAACCAGATCTTGCCGGCGCTGTCCTCGAACAGGCACAGCACGTCGTTGTTCACCAGGCCGTCCTTCTCCGTGAACGTCACGGCGGACTTGCCGTCGTACCGGGACGCGCCCCGGCGGACCGTGCCGAACCACATGCCACCGGCCCGGTCTTCCAGCATGGAGTACCCGCGGGCACGGGGGAGGCCGACCTCCCCCGACAGGTTGGTGAAGGACTGCCCGTCGTAGCGGAAGACTCCCCCGAACGTGGCGAACCAGACGCGCCCGGCCCGGTCCTCCACCATGTTGCGCATGATGACTCGGGGCAGGAGCGGAGCCGACTTGTCGTCGGTCGGCTGGAAATACGGGTCGACCGCGGGGGGCGGCCCGGCGGAGGATACGGTGAAACCGGAGGTGACGAAAGCGACCAGCACCGGCAAGGCGGAAAGCGTCTTGAGGGGCATCGCGTTCACCGTCCCTGTCTTCGAGGCGTCCGTGAAAGTCCGCTGTCGGTGCCGTGATGAGCAAGGCCGTCACACACGGTACGTTCAAGCCAGCGAAGCGGTTCGGCGGACCTGAGGCCGCCACATCGAGCAGATCAGTACGTCCGACCGCTCCCGCTTCGAGACTCGACCCCCTCCCGTCCGGACCCGGTCACGTGGACGGTACTGATACCGCATTGGTCCAGGTAGCGGGTGATGATTCCGGCCTGCGCGCATTCGCGCACGATCTCGTTTATGGCGCACATCGGCACAACCGGGGGGCGGGCACGAATCCCACGGGCCTGCTGTCACCGCCCGCGACCCCACCGGCAGGCGTGCACGAGCAGGCATAGTTGTCCCACCCCGGCCCAGACGAGAACCACGGTGACCGCGACGGCCGTCAACGCGAGCCACCGGGTGACCTGGGCATGCCACACTCCGACCCGCTCTCGTGCATCGTCAGTCCGGGTAGCCCCCTCGTCGAGCGCCGCGACGACCCGCCCGAGGGCCTCTGCGATCCGCGCGGACTGGTCCGCGGCCCCGCCGGGGGTGACGCCGGGCGCGGACCCGGCGAGGAGCACGGCCAGCCGGTCAGCCTGCCCGATCAACTCCGACAGCTGGTCGGACGCGCCCCGCAGCCGGTCGGCATCGACCCCGACCCGCTCGCCCAGGGGCAACTCGGCCAGCGCGTCCAGCAACCCGTTGGCGACCAGGGCCGCCTCGGTCGCCGTGACCAGCTTCCGCCTCGCGTCACCGATTTGCGGTGACGCGCCCTCGACCGCCTTCCGGGACAGCGCCCGGCGCTTGTCGCGATCGGCCGAAGGGCGGGTGACGAGTTCCTCCTCCCGCTGCTGGACGGCGTTCAGGTCCTGCTCGGTCTGGAGGAGCCGGTCGCGAACCTGGGATAGGTCGTCCCGTAGTCCGCTGAGTGCCCCTTTGGCCCGGCCGAACACACGGTCCGACCGTGTCGTCAACTCCGTGTATAGCGTGCAGCAGCCGACGATACCTGTGATGCACGCGACCAGACCCGCCGCCCCGGCCAGGCCGAAGACGGCCGCGAGCGATCGACGCAGTGTGTGCATCACACGCCCCTCAACTCCGCGCGTTCCGGGTCTGACGGACAGTAGCCGTCTGCCCACGGGTTACGGGCGAGGCTACCCCCGCCCCGGTCGGACTGCACCTGTCACTTTTACAGGTGGGCGGGTGAATTGCTGACAGGGCGGTATCCACTTTCGCATCCTCGCCGGTGTGGATACTCTACAGCCCCAACCAGGCCGATCCGTAGGCTGAAGAAGCGCAGGTGTACACCCCGCCGGTTCGTTCACTTGCACGAGGGTGAGGTATGGAATTCATCCGGACGTTGCTCGAACAGCAACCGCTGACGGCGCTCTTCCTCACGATCGCGCTCGGCTACGTCGTGGGAGAGATCAGCATCAAGGGCTTTTCTCTGGGCGTGGGGGCGGTCCTCTTCGTCGCGCTGGGCGTGGGCTGGTTCGCCCCGAAGTCGGCGCCGGCGGCGATGCTCGGGACGTTCGGCCTGGCGCTCTTCCTCTACACGGTGGGCATTCAGTACGGGAGGCAGTTCTTCGTCGGCTTGACGAGCGCCCACGGGCTGAAGGCCAACCTGGCGGCGCTGGCCGGCGTGCTGACGGCGGGTGCCGTCACCCTGCTGATCGTCAAGGTCATGGGCCTCCAGGCCGGGTACGCGCTGGGCCTGTTCGCGGGCTCGGGCACGTCCACGCCAACCCTCCAGGCCGCGATCACGGCGCTCGGCAACGACGACCCCGCGGTGGGCTACTCGGTCGCCTACCCGTTCGGCGTGGCCGGGCCCATCCTGTTCCTGTACCTCACCCACGCTCTCTTGAAGCCGAATGTCGACGTACCCGCGGCCGCGGGCATGGAGTTGCTCGAGGTCGCGGTGCAACGCGCGGAGTACTGCGGCAAACAGCTCG
>DATLIF010000008.1:0-15091 GCA_035539575.1 Fimbriiglobus sp.
GGTCGCAGACCAACCCGAGGCGGCCGGTGTTCCAGGGGAAGAACTGATGCCGCGGATCACCTGCCCGACCTGCGGCGCCGCGCTGGAAGTCACCCCCGACATGATCGGGGCGATGGTCGAGTGCGGCAGTTGTCAGGCGCACTTCGTCGCCCAGGAGCGGCAGCCGCCGTCCCGCCGCACCCGGCCCGACGAGGACCGCCCCAGCCGCCGACGCCGCGAAGAGGAGAACGACCGCCCCAGCCGCCGACGCCGTGAGGAGTTCGAGGAGGAAGACAATGACTACCTACCGCGGCGACGGCAGGGTGTCAGGGGCGGATTAACGGCGGACGGCTCGATCGCCGGGCTGGGGATTGCATCTCTGATCCTCGGGATCATCAGCGTACTGATCGAGATCCCATCGTTCGGCGTATCTCTGTTCGGCGTGATCTGCTGTTGCGCCGCCCCGGTGGCATGGCTCGGTCACGCAGTCGGTGGGATTTTTGCCCTGGTGGGCCTGGGTCTTGGTGTGTTTGGGATGCAGGCGCCCAAGGGGAAGGGACTCGCGATAGCCGGTACGGTCATGTCGGCGATCACCTTGATCGGGGCGATTGTCGGAATAGTTCTGACCATACTCGGGATCGTCGCCATACCCCTTGCCGCGCCGGCCAACCCACAACCGAACAACCCGCCGCCGTGGAACCAGCCGCAGCCGCCCCCGCCGCCCCGATTCCGATAAAAAGGAGTTTCCCATGCGTCTGCTGTCCGCCCTGCTGCTGTCGGCCGGGCTGATTTCCTTCGGGTGTTCCTCGCCGACCACGCCGCCGACCGCCACCGAGGCCACGGCGAAATCGAAGGACGATCACGAGCACGGCGACCACGACCGCGAGCACATGATGGTCGCGCACGCCGGCCCGCTGCACGCCTGGCTGACCGCGCACCTGTCGAAGGACGGCAACGAACTGGACGTGATCTTCGAGACCGAGGACGAGCCCGTGAAGCCGGCGCCGATCCCGGTGGCGAAGTTCACCGCCAGGGCCAAGCGGGTCGCGGACGAGAAGGAGTTCGAACTGACCTTCGAGCCGGCCCCGGCCGACGAGCGCAAGGGCGACCCGCCGGGGGCGTACTCACGCTACGTCGCCAAGGCCCCGTGGATGACCGCCGAGGACGTGCTGACCGTGTACGGGCAGGTCGAGATCGACGGCAAGTTGCGGCGGCCGACGTGGCGGACGTTCATCGTCAAGAAGTACGCCCACCACGCGGACTAAAACAGAAGTCGTCAGGTCGTCAAGTCATCAAGTCGTCAAGTCTCGACCCGGGAGGCGGCGATGGCGACGATTCAACGGTTCGAGGACATCGGCGCCTGGCAGAAGGCCAGAGAGTTGACAAGACGGGTGTATGAACTGACCCGAGACGGTCCGGTGTCGCGGGACTTCGGCTACCGCGACCAAATTCGCCGGGCCGCCCTGTCGGTGATGCTGAATGTCGCCGAGGGATTCGAGCGCGAGAGCGGGGGACAAGGACTTCAAGCACTTCCTGTCCCTGGCCAAAGGGTCCGCCGGCGAAGTGCGTGCGGCGCTGTACGTCGGGCTCGACTGTGGCTACCTAGATCAGACGCAGTTCGACGAACTATACCGACTGGCGGTCGAGACCATCCGGATGCTGAGCCGGTTCATCACCTACTTGAACTCGTCGCTCACCACCAGACTCAGCGCCGACCGTTCTTCTGACTTGACGACTTGACGACTTGACGACTTGACGACTTGACGACTTGACGACTTGACGACTTGACGACTTGACGACTTGACGACTTGACGACTTCTCACCGCGGCCCTTTCACCAGCCCGCTCGGCGAGCGCAACCATTCGAGCTGCGCCGGCAACTTGTTGGGGCTGAGGTTCTCGGCGTTGCGGTCGAGCGCGTCGGCGACCGCCTGGCCGAACTCGGGGTGCGAGAACAGAAACGTCTCCAGCCCCCGCTGGTTCGGCCGGGCCGCCAGTTGTGCGAACAGGTCCGCCGACTCCTTCTCCCTGTCCCGGTGGGCCAGCACCACCGCCTGCCCGAGTTGACCGACCAGCAGTGACCGCGACGGCCGGCCCTTCGCCCCGACCGGCCGCTCCTGGCGCAGCTCCGCGAACAGCTTCTCCGCGTCGTCCAGCCGCCGCTCGCGGACGTAGAGCAGGCCCAGTTCCGCCGCCGCGTCGGACACCTCGTCCGGCTTCGCCGCCCGGCTCTCCATCCGGGCCTTCAGCTCCCGCTCGCGGGCGGAGACGACCGGCTCCGGCGGCCGCGCGTCCGGCAATCCGACGACCGACGACGGCGCCGATCGCGGGTGGGTCAGGGCGTACAGTCCCCACCCCGCGGCCGCCGCGACCGCGACGAGCGCCAGCCCCGCGACCCGTACCGCCCACCGCGGACTGGCTGGCGCGGCGGACGGCATCGCCGCGGCCGGCACACCCGGCGAGGAGAGGACGACCGGCGGCAGCCCGACCGGAAGCCCCTTTTGCACCTTCGCCAGGTCCCGCAGGGCGTCCCGCGCCGTCTGGTAGCGGTCGGCCGGGATCTTCGCCATCAGCTTGTGGACGACGGCGCACAGGTCAGCCGGCAGGTCCGGGCGGACCTCCGCAAGCGGTTGCGGGTCGGCCTGGACGTGCTGAATCGCGACCTCGAACGGCGTCAGCCCGCGAAACGGCGGGTGCCCGGCCAGCAGGTGGTAGCAGGTGACGCCGAAGGAGTACAGGTCGGTGCGGTGATCGACCGGTTCGCCCCGGACCTGCTCGGGGGACATGTACAGCGGCGTGCCGAGAGTCGTACCCGTCTGGGTCAGGTTGAGCGGCCGCCCCTCGGCGGCGAAGTCCCGCGACAGGCCGAAGTCGGCCACCTTCACCTCGGCCTTGCGGGTGATGAGGATGTTCTCCGGCTTGATGTCCCGGTGGACGATGCCGCTCTCGCTGGCCCGCAGAAGCGCCGCGGCCACCTGCCGCATGACCGCCAGCGACAGCGGCAGTTCCGGCGGCCCCTTGCGGTCCAGGTGGTCCCGCAGGTCGCGGCCCTCAACGTACTCCAGGGCCATGTACCGCAAGCCGTCCTGTTCGCCGACCGCGTACACCTGGACAATGTTGGCGTGCGTCATCCGGGCGACGGCCTCGGCCTCGGCCTGGAAGCGCTTCAGCGCGGCCGGGCTGTCGGCCAGCTCGCGGCTGAGGATCTTCAGGGCCACGTCGCGTTTCAACGAGAGCTGCCGGGCGAGGTACACCTGCCCCATCCCGCCCTGGCCGAGCTTGCGCAGTACCCGGAAGTCGCCGAGCGTCCGGCCGGTCAGGTCGGGCGGCGGGTCGTCGGGCGGCGGGGCCGGGTCAGCCATCGGCGGACGGCTCCGGGTGTGGCGAACCCCGGCGAGCCGGGACAGCGCAGTGTGATTGTACCGCGAGCGGCCTCAGTCCTCGCCGTAGGTGGCGAACGAGTTCTCCGTCTCCCACAGCGTCACCTCGACGACGGGCAGCCCCTTGCCCCGGGCGAAGTCGTAAATCAGCCTGGCGATGTTCTCGGCCGTCGGGTTCACATCCAGCACCACGAACGGCTCCCCCTGTCGCTTCAGCTCCGGGATGACCGGGTCGTCCTTGTGCAGCAGCATCTTGTGGTCGAAGGTGTCGTCGATCCACCCGCCGAGAACGCGCTTCAGGTCGCTGAAATCGACCACCATCCCGAGCGGGTCCAGCGCCGCCGCCTCGACGGTGACCACCGCCTTGCCGTTGTGCCCGTGCAGGTGGCGGCACTTGCCGGCGTAGTTCAACAGCCGGTGGCCGTAACAGAAATAGAGTTCCTTCGTCACCCGGAACATGACCCCTCCCGGGGTAAATCCCAAATCCCAAGCACCAAATCCCAAACAGATCCAGGCCCGCATCCCAGGTCACCCGATCCCGTCATCTCTTTGTTTGGGATTTGGTGCTTGGGATTTGGGATTTATGTATCAGCGTACTCGGTTGGGTCGCTCATCCCCGCCGCCGCGAACCCGGCCTGGCGTTCCGCGCACTTGTTGCACCGGCCGCAGTGCCGGCCCCGCGCCGGGCGGATGCACGAGAACGTCTCCGCCAGTGGCAACCCGGCCCCACGGCGCAGCACGTCGGTCTTGGTCAGCCCCAGGTCGGCATACGGCCGCAGCACCCGCACCCGCCCGCCGACGGCCCGGCCGACCGCGTCCGCGAAGCCGTCGTAGAACTCCGGGGTCGCGTCCGGGAACGGGTTCGACCCGAGCGGGGCCGTCGCCAGCCCCGGCACGCCGTTGAGCAGGCACCACAGCAGCGGCTTGGCCAGCAGCAGGACGTTGCGGCCGGGGAGGTAGACGGCGTCGTCCGGGGTGTCGGCCGCGGGGACGCCGTCACCGGTCAAGCTCCAGTGCGGGCCGTATAGGTCGGCGACCGGTTGCTGTAATACCACCAGCGGCCGCAGCACCGGGCCGGCGACCGCGGCCAGGAACCGCCGCAGGTGGGCCTCCTCGGTCGGCTCCCAGAACGACCCGACCCGGACGTACAGCGGATGCACCGCCGGGTACGCCCGGGCCGCCTCGGCGAGCAGCACCGCGCTGTCGAGTCCGCCGCTGACCAGCACCGCCAGCTGCTCGGAAGGATGAAGGCGGAAGGCGGAAGGATGAACAGACATCTTCGGGCACTCGTCCTTCCGTCTTCATCCTTCCGCCTTCAGGTCAGCGGCCTCCCGGTCCGCCCGGCCCGGCCATGCCGGGCGGGGCGATGCCGCCGGGCAGACCCCGGCCGGGCGGGCCGCCGCCCTCCGGGCGGGGCATCCCGCCGCCGCCCGGCATGCCGAACCCGCCGCCCTCGCCGGTCGCCATGTTGGGCGAGTTGAACATGTCCAGGAACCGCTTGGCGTTGTCCCCGCTGACGGTCGAGATAATGTAGGCACACTCATTCCTCGACTTGTACGACAGGCCCTGCATGAACTCGCTCCACGCCTTCTTGTCGCCGGTGACGGAGCCCCACGCCTTCTTGAGTTCGTTGGTCGGCTCAGACTCGTCCCCCTTGCCCAGCGGCCCCTCGCGCATCGCCGTCACCAACTCGCTGGCGTCCTCGGACGACGCGCACTGCAGCGCGGCCCCGACCCGCACCCCACTGCCGCCGGGGGTCGTCCACAGCCCGAACGTGCTGGCCCCCTTGCCCGCAGTATCGACATGCTTGAAGTCGTTGGCAATCGTCTCGGTCATACCGGCGATGTACCCCTTGAGCCCGCCGGTGGCGCGAACCACCAGCCAGATGCTGCCGCGGACCACGATCCGCGAGGTGGCGTCCAGCGCGCCGGCGAACGTCCCGTCCTTGCCGTTCTTGCCGGCCAGGGAGCCGCCGACCATCGATGCTGCGGCCGGCGGGATGACCACCACCAGCCGGGTCGTCGGCATGTGGACCGTCGCCCCGGCCAGCACCCCGGGCGCCGAGCCGGCCATCCGGTACGTCCCGTCCCCCTGAGGGGTGCCGCCGTTGAGGCCCTCCCCCAGCGCGGCGGGCTTGAACGACCGCTGGGTGCGGAAGACGTACATGGTGCCGACGCCGCGGTTCTTGGCGATCACCAGGTAATCGACGAACCGGTCCGGGTCGTGCCCGGCGGCGGCGGCCAGCTCGTTGGCGGCGGCCGTCACCGGGGCGGTCATGTACTTCTCGACCTCGTTCTTGTAGCCCGGATACTTGGCGAGCTGGCTGACGTTCACCCCCCGCGCCCAGTTGCACGAGTCGGGCACGTAGGTCAGCATCTCCTCGACCTTGCCGGCCCGGTTGAGGAAGTAGACCATCATGAACCCAACCCCGATCAGCAGGGTGAACCCCGCGACGATCGAGCCGACCAGGATGATCGGGTTGGTCTTCTTCTTCTTGACCTGCCGCTTCTTGGGCATGTCCGCCTTGGAGAACTTCTTCTTCTCCGCGGGGGCGGCCTTCTTCTTGCGAGCCGACTTGCGGGGAGTGGAGAACTGGCTGCCGCACCGCGGGCACTCGATCGGCGTGTCCGCCTCGGGGGCCTCGTCGAGTCGGAGCTTGGCCTGGCACTCCGGGCAGCGGATGTCGAACGCCATGAGGGCACCTGGACCGGGTACGCGGAGCCGACGGCCGGGGGATCGTTTGATGTTATCGCGGGCGAGGTCCGGCTGGCAAGGGCCGGCCGGACCGGGTGTGCCGGTATCAGTTCAAAGTTCAAAGTTCAAAATTCAAAGTTCAAGAACCGGAGACCACAGTACACAGTGGAGACTACAGAATGCGGTCCTGACCTTTGAACTTTGAACTTTGAACTTTGAACTTTGAACTGGAGGCAGACCCATGCGACGCGGTTGGGCGATCGGAGTAATCACCCTGGCCGGACTGGTCGCCGGGGTCGCGGTCCGGGCGCAGGATCCGAAGGCCACCCTGGCGGCCGGCGCCCCGGTCCCGACCGGGTTCCGGGCGTACGTCGTGGCCGACGACCGGTTCGCCCCGAAGGTCAGCCCGCCCAAACGGCAGGACGACCGCGACCCGCGCGACCGGACGAAGATGATGCACGACCTGGTCGTCGAACACGGGCTGAACCCGACGATCGCCGTCTTCACACGCGGCAAGCTGGAGAAGGACTCGCCCGCCGCCCGGCTGGCGCAGGCACTGGACCCGGTGGTTGCGAAGCACCGGGCGGACAACCTCGGGGCGTACCTCGTGTTCCTGACCCTGGACAAGGAGTTCCCACAGGACGACCGCCGCGACGAGAAGGGACAGTTTCTGCGCGACCTCCAGGCCGACGCCATCCGCGCCCTGGCGACCGAACTGAAGACGCCGCGCGTTCCGTTCGCCCTGGCGGCCGCCAAGTCGCCGCAGGCGACCGCCTGGGGGCTGGGCGAGAACGACCTGGTGGTGGTGCTGTATGACCGGATGAAGGTCACGCGGGCGTGGGCGTTCCCGGCGGGTCAGGCGCCGACCGACGAGCAGATCAAGGAGATCGCCGCCGCCGCCGACAAGCTGGCCGGCGGCGGGTGAACGGGCCGAAAGGCAGATAGCCACATAAAGGCACGAAGAAACACGAAAAGTAAGAACAGGGGCAGCCGGCTCGGCTTCCTGTCTTAACTTTTTGTGTCTTTTCGTGCCTCTTTGTGGCTATTCCGCGCTCGCGGTCGCGGCTACACGACCACCCGCATCTGGACGGTGCCGATCTGGACCACGTCCCCGGGCCGGAGGACCTGCCGGTGCCCGGGGTGGATGCGCTCGCGGTTGACGAACGTCCCGTTGAGGCTGTTGAGGTCCTCGATCAGCAGCGTGCCGTGATCCCAGGTCAGGACGGCGTGCTGGCGTGAGGTCCAGGTCCGCTCGACCGGTTCCTGGCCGTCCAGGTCGATGTCCACAGGCCGGTCGGCGCAGCGGCCGACGTAGTTCTTGCCGTCGAGGATGGGAAAGGCTGCGTCCAGCCGCTCCCCGCGGACAACCACCAGCCGCGGCGCGGCCAGCGGCACCCGGATCGCCGCCGATCCGGCGACCGTGCCCGAGGCCGTCGCGGAAGCCAGGCCAACGGCCGCGGGGCCCCGGACCGTGACGGCGGCGGCCGCGGCCCCGGACCCGGTGTCCGATGGGTAGTCCGCCAGGCCGCGGGTCAGGGCCGTGCCGGACAGGCTGCCGGGCGGCGACTCGATCGGCAACGCGACGATCGGCTCCACCATCGGCGCCGGCAGCACCGTCGGCGGAGGGGTGCGGACGGTCAGCGCAGGGGCCGATTCGATGTCGGACGGCCGGGACGATCGGTTGACCACCGTGGTCGGGGCGGACGGCAGCCGCTGCGCATCGCCCGACGGCTCCCCGCACACGGCGCACGCCTCCGCCCCGGCGGGGTTGAGGGACTTGCAACTCGGACACATCATCATGACGGACAGTCCCGGCAGGGTTCTCGGCCAGGCTAATCGCGCCGGGCGTAGCGCGGGCTGCCGAAATATAGTTCCTGATTACATCTCACTCCCGGTCGTCGGCCGGGTTTGTCCCGTTATCTCATTCGCCGCGTCTCAAACCTTTCTGCACGGGCTGAGTCTGGTTATGCCCGGCCCTGAGTCGTCGGGCACAACGGACTGTTGGCGCGTGCCTCCGACCACTGGCGGGACTATCATCAGGGGCGCCCACAGTGGATTGCACCGATCCCCAAGGAGGCCGCCCCATGTCGTCCGACGCCGACGAAACTCGCCGCGAGTTCCTTCAAGCCGGGCTGGCGGCCACCGCCGCCGCGGGGCTGGTCGGCCACGCCGCCGGCCAGGACGACGGCAAAGGTTTGCCCACCCGCCCGCTTGGCAAGACCGGGGTCAACGTCTCGATCATGTGCCTGGGCGGCTGGCACATCGGCTCGATCAAGGACCAGGCCGAGGCCGTCAAGATTATGCACACCGCGCTCGATGAGGGGATGACCTTCTTCGACAACTGCTGGGACTACCACGACGGCGGCAGCGAGGAGGTCATGGGCAAGGCGCTGGCCGCCGACGGGGGCAAGTGGCGGAAGAAGTGCTTCCTGATGACCAAGGTCTGCTCGCGGGTGGCCAGCGAGGTCCGCACGCAGATCGAGGACAGCCTCCGGCGGATGCAAACCGACGTCATCGACCTCGTGCAGATGCACGAGATCAACTGGGACAACGACCCCGAGTGGGTGGTCGAGAAGGGCGGTCTGGCCGAACTGCTGAAGATGCAGAAGGAAGGCAAGGTCCGGTTCGTCGGGTTCACCGGGCACAAGTCGCCGCACATCCACCTGAAGATGATGCCGGTCCACAAGTGGGACACGGTCCAGTGCCCGATCAACGTGCTGGACCACTTCTACCGCAGCTTCGCGCAGCAGGTGATCCCGGCGGCGAAGAAGCAGGGGACCGCGGTCATCGGAATGAAGACGCTCGCCGGTGGGGAGGGGCGGCTGGTCAAGGAGGGCATCTGCACGGCCGAGGAGGCGCACCGGTTCGCGCTGTCGCAGGACGTGGCGTCGATCGTCGTCGGGATGGTGTCGATGGACGACCTGAAGAAGAACCTCGCCACGGCGCGGGCGTTCAAGCCGGTAGCCGGCGAGGAACTGGAGAAGTTGCTGGCGAAGGTGAAGCCGCACGCCGGCGATGGCCGGCACGAGCGGTTCAAGAGCACCATCGACTTCGACGGCGTCTACCACCGCAAACAGCACGGGTTCGAAGAGGCGAAGGGGTAATCTTTTGGAGCCCGAAGCGTGAGCGAGGGTCTTCTCTACCATCAGAGAAGACCCTCGCTCACGCTTCGGGCTCCAAAAGAGGACTACCCCGTCACCCCCTCGACCACCTGCCCGGCTACGTCGGTCAGCCGCTCGTCGCGGCCACTGTGGCGGACCGTCAGCTTCTCGTGGTCCAGCCCCAGCAAGTGCAGGATTGTCGCGTGGAAGTCGTTCACCGACACTGGATCCTCGACCGAGTGCAGCCCGAACTCGTCCGTCGCGCCGATCGACTGCCCGCCCTTCACCCCGCCGCCGGCCAGCCACATCGTGTACCCCAGCGGGTTGTGGTCCCGGCCCCGGCTCCCCTGGCTGTTCGGCGTCCGCCCGAACTCGCTGCACCACACGACCAGCGTGTCCTTGAGCAGCCCGCGCCGCTTCAGGTCGGTCAGGAGCGCCGCGACCGGCTTATCGACGTGGCCGCACATCTTCTCGTGGTTCCCGTTGATGTCGTCGTGGGCGTCCCACTGCCACGACAGCGGGCCGCCGCCGCTGTAGACCTGCACGAAGCGCACCCCGCGCTCGACCAGCCGCCGGGCGAGCAACAGCCGGGTGCCGAAGTCGGCCGTGCGGCGGTCGTCCAGGCCGTAGAGCGCCCACGTCTCCTTCGACTCCTTCCCCAGGTCCACCGCCTCCGGGGCGGACGACTGCATCCGGTACGCCAGCTCGTAGCTGGCGATCCGGGCTTGTAGGTCCGTGTCGCCCGGCTCCAGGTTCAGCTCGTTGAGCTTCTTCACCAGGTCGAAGGTGGCCCTGTTCTCGTCCGGGGTCACGCCGGCCGGCGGCCGGAGGTTCAGGACCGGCGACGCCCCCTTGCGCAGCAGCGTCCCCTGGTAGACGGCCGGCAGGTAGCCGGCGCCCCAGCACGGGGCGCCGCCCTCCGGGACGCCCTCCGGCTGCGGCATCACGCAGTACGCCGGCAGGTCCTCGGTGGCGCTACCCAGCCCGTACGTCACCCACGACCCCAACGACGGGTGGCCCATCAGCGCCCGCCCGGTGTGCAGCTCGTACATCGCCGGGGCGTGGATGGTCGAGCGGCACCAGCACGCCTTCAGGAAGCAGACGTCGTCCACGCACCCTGCGAAGTGCGGCATCAGGTCCGACACCCACTGGCCGCTCTGGCCGTGCTTCTGGAACTTGCGGGTGCTGGCGAGGATCGTCTCCTTGCCGCTGGTGAACTGGCTTTTGGGTCGGCCGGTGGTCTCGGGGAGGGGCTTGCCGTGCCACTTCTCGAGTGCCGGCTTGGGGTCGAACAGGTCCATCTGGCTCGGCCCGCCGACCATGAACAGGAAGATGATCCGCTTCGCGGTCGGCTCGAAGTGCGGCTTCCTGGCGGCGAGGGGGTTCACCCCCTTCGGGGCGTCCGCGGCGAGGGCGTCGCGGGCAAGCAGCCAGGACAGGGCGACGCCGCCCAGCCCGCCGCCGGCGCGGAGGAGGAAGTCGCGGCGGGTGCGGGCGGCGGGGATATGCGGCGAGAAAGTCGGGTTCATGCCCCCGAGCTTACCGGTGATCACGGGCGGCCGCAAGGAACCCGACGACGGCGGGCGACACCGAACAGCCCCAGCCCGGCGGCCGCGACGGCCAGGACGGCCCCCGGCTCGGGCACGGGGCTGTAGGTCAACTGGACGTTGTCGATCGCGAACGTATCGCGGTTTCCAGATGTTGTGGTCGCTGCGGTGAGCGCCACCACCTGTATCCAGACAGTGTCGTTAACGTTGTTGATCCCTGATAGTGAGCCGGCATTTACCGTGAACGGGTCTTCACCGAACACGCCACCGTTGAGAGTGCCCGTGTCAATCGTCCCGAGAGTGGTGAAGCTCGACGGGGCCGCACCAATCCCGTAGCGGACGGTGTAGACAGTGTTCTTCGGCTGTGCGCTGAGCAACTGGCCACTAAACGACAAGTTGAAATCCTGGTATCCGGCGGTATTCGCAAGTTGGAGTGTAAAGGCCGCTCCGGGGTCGCCGAAACCCTGTGTCTGACGGATCCCGAGAGCACGGTCGTTCTGTATACCCTGGGTACTACTCGATTCCGACCCAGTGAGACCGGGGTTCAAGGCAGACGCGTAGTTGGCGAACTGACCGGTGGTAGTATCCCAGCTCGTGTTTAACGGTCTATAGTTCGACCCGCTCACATCGGTCCCGAGACTGGTGGCGTTGGTAAAGACTCGCACCGTCCAGCCGGTTGGCAGTCCGGCCCCGATGCTGTTGAACCCCTGGGTATAGCTGCCCGAACTGGACAGGCTGATCTGTCCGAACGCGGCGGGGGCAGCCGCCAGCATCAGCAGAACGGCGAGCAGTTGACTGGAACCACGTCGCGGCATGGATCGGCTCCCGGTGGAGACGGTCCGCGACTCCCTCCGCGGCGCAATTGCTTGAAATCTACATAATAGGACGGAATTGTGTGCCCGGCGTGAAATCCGCGGAATCGTTGCGACCGGGCGCGGCCGCGGGCCGATGTCACGACTCGGGTCGGGGAACCTGATAAGGTATCCGAACCTTCGACCCGCCCCCGGAGCCTCGCCGCAGCACCTATGCCGACGTTCCACACCAGCCGCGGGCGGCCGTTCCCCCTGGGGGCGACCCGCACCCCCTACGGGGTCAACTTTGCCGTCCTCAGCCGCCACGCCACAGCCGTCAGCCTGGTCGTCTACCTGGAGTCCGGCGAGCGCCCCATCGGCGAGATCGTCCTGGACCCGTGGAAGAACCGCACCGGCGACCACTGGCACGTCCGCGTCGAGGGGCTGCCCAAGACCTTCTGCTACGGCTGGCGCGTGGACGGGCCGGCCGGCCCCAAGCACCGGTTCGACCCGACCCGCGTCCTGATCGACCCGGCCTCGTCGGTCCTCTCCCAGGGCGGGACCTGGGCCGGCACCTGCGAGGTCGATCCCGAGCGGACCGGCCGACGCAGCCTGTTCTACCACCCCCGCCGCTACGACTGGGGCGACGACGCCCCGCCGCTGACGCCGCACGAGGACACCATCGTCTACGAGGTCCACGTCCGCGGCTTCACCCGGCACCCGTCCAGCGGCGTCGAGCACCCCGGCACCTTCCGCGGCCTGATCGAGAAGCTACCGTACCTGAAGTGGCTCGGCGTCACGGCCATCGAGCTGCTGCCGGTCCACGAGTTCGACGAGTGCGACTGCCCGTTCACCGACCCCGAGACTGGCGAGAAGCTGGTCAACTTCTGGGGGTACAACTCGATCGCGTTCGCTGCCCCGAAGGCCGCCTTCGCGCAGTCCGCGAAGGAACACGGACAGGTGTACGAGTTCCGCGACCTGGTGAAGGCGTGCCACCGGGAGGGGATCGAGGTCTACCTGGACGTGGTGTTCAACCACACCGGCGAGGGGAACGACGAGGGCCGCACCTACAGCTTCCGGGGGCTGGACAACGAGCTGTACTACCTGCTCGACGACGACGGCCGCTACCTGAACTATTCCGGGTGCGGCAACACGGTCAACTGCAACCACCCGCTCGTCCGCGACCTGCTGCTAACGTGCTTGCGGTACTGGGTCGGGGACATGCACGTGGACGGGTTCCGGTTCGACCTGGCGTCGATCCTCGGCCGGGACCGGCGCGGCAACGTCATGGTCGAGCCGCCGGTCATCGAGATGATCGCCGAAGACGGAGTGCTGGCCGACACGAAGCTGATCGCCGAGCCGTGGGACGCCGGCGGGCTCTACCAGGTCGGCGGGTTCCCGTTCGGCCGGCGCTGGAGCGAGTGGAACGGCGTCTACCGCGACGACGTGCGGCGGTTCTGGCGCGGCGACGGCGGGTTCGCCGGCACGGTCGCCACCCGGATCGGCGGCAGCTCGGACCTGTACCAGTGGAACGGCCGTCTGCCGCGGCACTCGGTTAACTTCGTGACCTGCCACGACGGGTTCACGCTGCACGACCTGGTCAGCTACGACCGCAAGCACAACGAGGCCAATGGGGAGGGCAACCGCGACGGCACGGACGCCAACTACGCCTGGAACGGCGGCGTCGAGGGGCCAACCGACGACCCCGGCGTGCTGGCGCTGCGCGAGCGGCGGGCGAAGGGGCTGATGATCACGCTGATGCTCAGCCAGGGGGTGCCGATGCTCCTGGCCGGCGACGAGTTCCTGCGGACCCAGAAGGGGAACAACAACGCCTGGTGCCAGGACAACGAGACGAGCTGGGTGGACTGGACGCTGGCCGAGACGAACAAGGGGTTCCTGCGGTTCGTCCGCGAGCTGATCTGGCTGCGGCGACGGCACCCGGTGTTCCGGCGACGGCGGTTCTTCGTCGGCGAACTGGGGCCAGTGGCGCCGCCGCCGCGGGACGTGGCGTTCCCGCCGGGCGGCCCGGTGCGGCCGGGTGAGGCGGGCGTGGCGACCGACCTGACCGGCCGGCACGCGGTCTACGCCGACGGGGCCGGGTCGGGGACGTTCCGCACCCCGGCGCCGCGCGGCGACCTGCCGCTGGCCGACGTCCACTGGCACGGCACCGAGCCGCACAAGCCGGACTTCGGACCGGGGGCGCGACACCTGGCGTTCAGCCTGGACGGCCGGTTCACCGGCCGGGACGGCGACCCGGACTACAAGCCGGACCAGGACTTCTACACGGCGATGAACGTGACACCGGGGCCGCTGACGTTCACCGTCCCGCCGTCGCCGACCGGGCGGCGCTGGCGGAAGCTGATCGACACCGCGGCCGAGTCCCCGGCCGACCTGCTGCCAGAGAACGAGGGGCCGCCCGTCCCGGCGGGGTCACGGCTGACCGTGCCGCCGTTCGGGACGGTGGTGCTCATGTCCGAACCCTAACCGGGCAGGGGGTCAGGGTGCCAAGAGCGCCAAGAGCGCCAGTGCCACCCCTCTCCCTCGTGATCCGGCCGAACCGCAGGCCCAGGTTCGAGTTCGGTCATCCCTGGATTACACTCTATCCAACATTAAACCGTCGCCCGGACGCTCTACTTCCGCGGCAGGTCGGAGGGGGTCGGCCTTGCCGGGGCGTACTCCGCGAGCCGGGTCTTCAGGTCCGCGACCGCGCGGGTGACCTCCGGGCGGGTGTCGCGGGCGACCGACTGGTTGGCCTCCGCGTCGCTGGCCAGCACGGCGCCGGCGAGCGAGACGCCGGCGAACAGGCCGCGGCTGCGCGAGTAGGAGTAGATCTCGGCCCGCAGCCGGGCGTCGGTGCCAGCCCCGGCCTCCCGGCCGAGCGGCCCGGCGGCGACCGCCGCGTCCGCCCCGAGGGTGAGCTTCCGCCGGCCGTCGAGCAACCGGTCCACGTCCTTCTTGGACCGGAAGACGAGGACCACGTCGGCCGACTCGACGCCGGCCTGGAAGCCGATGCTGGCGCCGGTCAGCCGGATGAACGTCGGGTCGCTCCAGCCGCCGCCGGGCGTGCGGTGGAGGACCAACCCGTGCCCGTGCCGGCCGCCGATCAGCAACCCGGCCTTGACGACACGCGGGATGACGGCGACCGCCTCGGCCTCGGTCAGCAGGGCGGGCGGGATGCGCTTCAGGTACAGGTCCCGGAACTCGTCGAGCACCTCGGCGGACGACCGGAGGGTTTCGAGCGGGGTGCGCAACTGGGCGGCGGCCGGACCGGCGGCGAGGGCGACGGCGGCCAGCGCGGCGGCGAGTGTGCGGGTCATGTCTGCTCCGGTGAGGGGGATGTGGTCACGCCGAACCCGATGCAAGGGCTGGGCCCCGGGCGGGGTGGTGTACCACAATCCACCCGGCGACGCACGGCCAACGTGCGGGACGTGAGGATGGGGCAAGACGTGCGGGTATCCTGGCGAACGCAGCCATCGCGAAGCCGAGCAACTTGCCGAGCGCCACCTTCCGCGCCAGCCAGCCGCCGATGAGGTTCGCCGGCAACCCGGCGAACGTCAGCACGCCCATGAAGATCTGAAACAGTTTACTGAGGTCTTCCTC
>DATLIF010000009.1:0-8261 GCA_035539575.1 Fimbriiglobus sp.
CCGGCGACGGGGCGGCGTGGCGCATCTTCCGCGGCCGGCGGTGCGGGCGGTAGTCGGGCGGGTAGAACCGGCCGATGGCGTCCTCGTCGGGCCGCGGGTTGGTGTAGGTCAGCGAGCAGGTCCGGCATCGCACGACCGCGAAGTGCAGGGCGGGGCCGTCGCCGGGGGTCGGGTCGGGCGCCTCCAGCAGCAACTCCTCGTCCCGACGGCCGCATAGCGGGCACGGGGTGTCGTCCCAGGCCCCCACGGGGGAGGCGGTCGCGGGCTGCGGGTTGATGGCGCGGAGCATCATTCGGACGGCCCTGCGGGGGCGAGGACGGGGGACTGTACCCCGGTCGCCAAGCGGCCGTCAACGCCAACGGGTCGCCGCGGCGGTCACACTTGGCCGTGGTCGCCCTTACCGGTCCGGTCGATCACGGCCACGCGGTACTTCTTGCCGTCGGTCATGGGGAGGCTCCGCGGGGAGAGGTGGGGTTAGAATAGGGTCGGCGACTGACCCGGAGGGCAGGCGATGAACGTGGGCGTGTTGCGGCTGGGGTTCGCGGTTTTCTGGCTGACGGTGGCGGGGGTGGTCTACTTCCGCGACGAACTCGTCCCCGGGGCGTGGGGGCAGGCGCACAACCTCGACCTCGGGGCGCTGCTCGCGCTGGCCTTGGCCGGCTGGAACCTGATGCGCTGGTATCTCGGCCGCCGTCGCGTTGTGGCGGCGACGCCAGGGCTGGATCGCCGCCGCCGACCGCTGGAGCCGCGGGGCGACGCGCGGGTGGAGGAGTACAACCCGGAGTTCGACTTCAACAAGCCGGCGAACCCCGAGCGGTAGCGAGGGGGGCGGCTGAGGGCCGCGAGGAGCGATGCGTTACACCCGAGACACGACACTGTTGCCACTCAGCCCTGCTGACCTGCGGCTCGTCGAGTGGATACCGTTCCGCGAGATGGCCGCCGATGGCCTGCTGCTGTTCGGTGAGAGCGTGAGCGACTTCCTCTTCGAGTTCGAGCCGCAGGAGGACATCGAGCGGTTCCTCCAGCACGCACACTTCGCAGGAATTTCAGCCGGTCGGCTGGTGGCCTGCCGCGAGGACTTGATCGGTGTGGCTGCCATCCAGACGGGGACAACGCCGCACCGGACACTAGCAGTTCGTGTCGGGTCGGAACTACCAAAACCGCTCAGATTCGACCCAGTCGCTCAGGCGTTCGCCGCGATCCGTCAGGGCGGCGAGTGGCGAGGCATGATTACGTTGTGTAGTTGCGGCATCGGGGCTTGCTTCTCGCAGTATGCGTGGGTTAGGGACTCGGTCTGTATCGCGCTGTTCACCATCGACAATGCGTGCCTCACCGAGGTGCAGTGGCTCCCGTTCCGGTTCGAGGTCAGTGTCTGACCCACCTCCAGACCGGATGATAGCCTGCACACCCCCTCGTTAAGGCTCGGGGTTCGCCCGGAGCGGTGGATACCCGATCACCTCGACCGATTGCGTCCCGGCTTCCAACCGCGTCCCAGGCTCCTGGTTCTTCCAGTGGACATAGCCCAGAGCCAGCGGCGCCTCAAGGCGTGGCGACTCGGTGGCCGAGGTCACAACGCCGACTTCTTGCCCGTCCTTCGTCAGCCTCGTCCCCGGTGTGACCTGGCCGCCGTCCAGTACCTTCAGCCCGACGAAGCCGCGGTTGACCCGCCCGGCCCGGTCTCGGGCCATCACGATCGGCTCCTGGCCCGGGAAGCACCCCTTTGTGAAGCTGACCGCCCTGGTCGCGTTGCCGACCTCCATCACGAACCGCGACTCGTCGATGTCCACTCCATACACCGGCGTGCCCGCCTCGATTCGCAGTGTCTCAAACGCTTCCAGCCCGGCGGGCTTCGCACCGGCCGCGGTCAGCATCCGCCAGACCCCTACGGCCCTCTCCGGCAAGCAAACGATGTCGTACCCCGGCAGCCCGAGCACGTCTCGGCGACGAACCTCGCAGGTCGCGTTCGAGCCAAAGGTACGCTCCATGTGCCCGAACTCGGGCAGGTCCGGCACCGTGGCGGCGAGCGCCTGCTCCAGTACGCCTTTCGCGGTCGGGCCGGCGAGGTGCATCTGGGCGAACTGCCCGGTCACGTCGGCCAGCTCGACCGCCTCGGCGATCAGGTACTTGTCGAGGTGTTTCAACAGCGCATCGCCGCGGCCGGGGGTCGTCTCGACCCATAACGCGTGTCGGCCGTCGGCCACCCGGACGTGATACACCCAGGCGACGAACAACGCCTTGGCGCGCGCATCGCACAGGTACACCTCGCACCCGCCGCCGAGCGGAAGGGTTGCAATATCGTTGGTGCTGATGTTGTGGAGGAACTGCGGCGCGTCGGTGCCGGTGAGAAGCAACTTGGCCGCGTTCGAAGTGTCGAACAAGGCGGCGCCGCTCACGGCGGCGCGATACTCGGCCGCCGGGTCACCGAAATGCGCGGGAAGGTCGTAGCCCGCGGACTCGGCGAACGTGGCGCCGGCCTGTTCCTCGACCGCGCGGAGGGGGGACTGGTGTGTCATCGGATTAACTCAACTCCACCATCGTCTTGTGGGCGTCGGGGATCACCAGCACTCGCTCGGCGGCGTCGATCAGCCGCTGCACCTCCGCCGCCGACGCGATCGGGGTGGCGAATAACTCCTCGGTCACGTCAGTGGGCCAGCCGCTCGCCACGAACAGATTCGCCTGCCCGGCGGCCAACGCCCACAGGGCCGCAGCGGGCCAGTCGTCGGGTTTTCGCTTGGAGAGCAACTTGCCGACCTCGTCGGGGTCTTCGACCTGACGGAGCAACTCGGCCCCTTCTTCCAGCGGCGGGGTCGCGTCCGTCAGCACAGCGATCCTCCCGCCGGGCCGCACCACCCGCGCCGCGGCGGCCGCGGCCGAGGCGACCGCCAGGAAATCCACCCGCTCCGGCGGCCCGGAGATCGCGGCGACGACCAGGTCCGGCCGTTCGTCCACGGTCGCGTGCCACCGCGCCTGTTGTCGGCGGACCCCCTCGGCGGAACTCTCCGGCAGGCCGGCGACGACCTCCTGCACCGTGCCGCCGGGCCCCTCGATCACCTGCACATAGAACGGGGTGCCGAACAGCCAGCCGATCTCGGCAGCCTGGGTGCGGGCCGCGCCAGGTTTTGGTCCGGGTGGTTCGATGCTGAACCGGCCGACGGACTCGACCAGCGTCTCGGCGTCGCTCAGCGCCGGAAAGATGGCGACCTCCGCGCCGGCGTACCCGAACGTCGGGTCGTACCCGCGGCCGGTCAGCACGACGGTGAAGTCCGCCTCGACCAGTGTGCGGTTGAGGTACACCCGCCGGCCGGCCTTGGTGGTGGCGAGGTAAGCGAGTTTCTTGCGCTCCTCCGGGTCGTGCGTCTCCAGGTGGACGTCGGCGAACTCGTCCGGCAGGTCGTCCACCCACGGGCTGCCCGGTCCGCCGGGCGGGACGATGACCGTGACCGCCGCCGGGTCGATTCCGGCGGACTGGATGTGTTCGATGACGCCGGCCAGCAGTTCGGCGACGTGCGGCAGGCGCTCGTCGAGCACAACGGCGACGTGGTCGTCCGACGTGAGCGCGCGGCGGAGTGGCGCGTCCAGACCGCCCGGCTTCTCCAACGCCGCCCGGACCAACTCGCGCGGCCCCGTGGCCGGCGGCGTGACGGGGGCACGCGTCAACTCGACGACCGTCTCGGGGCGGACGGTCAGCGCCCAGGTGGACTGACCGACGTGTAGCTCGATCCGGGAACTCATGCAGCGGGTCCGTTATCGGGTAAGTCTCGACAGAGGCATTATAAGCACGCCCGGCAACCCGGCCTTCGTGCGGCCTTGAGCCGACAGGTCGAGCGGGCGTACAATTTGTTGATCCCTCTGACGGTTCCCGCCGGTCCTGTCCTGCTGTCCTGCCGCCGCCCCTCGGAGGTCTGCCATGAGTTCCACCGCCCCCGTCGCCGGCCGACTCTCCATCGGCGGCACCTGGCTTCCCGCGCGGGCCGACTTCGAGAGCACCAGCCCGGCCGACGTGAGCGAGGTCATCGGCCGATTCCCGAACGCCACCCCGCAGGAAGTCGCGCAGGCAGTGGACGCCGCCCGGACCGCGTTCCCCGGCTGGCGGCGGACCAGTCGCATCCACCGGGCCGAGTGTTTCGACCGGCTGGCCCGGATCATCGACCGGGAGACGGACAACCTGGCGCGGCTGATGGCCCGGGAGTGCGGCAAGAACGTCACCGAGTGCCGGGCCGAGGTGGTCGAGGGGCTGCACATGGTGCAGTACGTCTTCGGCACCGGCCGGATGCCGGTCGGGGAAATCCTGGCCAGCGAGATCGCCGAGAAGGACGCCTACATGCGACGCAAGCCGTGGGGCGTGGTCGCGGTCATCACCCCGTGGAACTTCCCCTTCGCCGTGCCGCTGTGGATGCTCGGGCCGTCGCTGCTGGAGGGGAACACCTGCGTCTTCAAGCCGTCGGAGGACACGCCGGCCATCGGTCAGCGGATGATGGAGTTGTTCGTGGAAGCAGGGTTCCCGGCCGGGACGGTCAACCTCCTGCACGGCGACGGCACGGTCGGCGAGGTGCTGGTAAAGGACCGTGGCGTGAACGTGGTCGGCTTCACCGGCAGCTACGAGGTCGGCAAGCGCATCCAGCTTCTGTCCGCGGAACTGCCGGACCGGATCGTCGCGGCAGAGATGGGCAGTAAGAGCGCGGTCATCGTCTGCGAGGACGCCCGGTTTGACCTGGCGGTGAACGCTGGGATCATCAGCGCGTTCAAGACGACCGGCCAGCGCTGCGTCTCGGCGGGCCGGGTCATCGTCCACGAGTCGCTGATCGACAAGTACTCGCACGCCTTCACCGAGACGGCTCGGCGGCTGCGGTTCGGCGATCCGCTCGACCCGTCGAACTTCGCCGGCCCGGTGATCCACAAGGGGTCGGTCGAGAAGGTGCTAGGCTACAACGCGCTCGCCAAGGAAGAGGGGGCCACGGTCCTGCTCGACGGCGGCGAGGTGCAGCCGGTATCGGGAACGAAGGGGTGCTACCTGTCGCCGTTCGTGTACCGGCAGGAACACAAGCCCGGCCTGCGGTCGATCCGCGAGGAGGTGTTCGGCCCGCACCTGGCGCTGATCCCGTTCAGGACCGACGAGGACGCCGCGCGGATTTACAACGACACCGAGTACGGCCTGTCGATGGCGGTCATCACGGAGGATTACCGGAAGATGCGGTACTTTCGGGACGAGTGCGAATACGGCATGGGGTACGTCAACCTGCCGTGCATCGGGGCGGAGGTTCACCTGCCGTTCGGCGGGGTGAAGAAGAGCGGCAACGGCCACCCGTCGGCGGCCGGGCTGGTCGAGGCGGTGACACACAAGACGGCGTGGACGGTCAACCACGCCACCGAGATCAAGATGGCCCAGGGGCTAACCACCGCCATCGAGGGAGGGCCGGCGTGAGCAAGCGACATCAGGAGTGGCCGTTCCGCGACCCGCCAAATGTGGCGACGATCTCCCTCCGCGACATCATGGAAGGGCGGCGACCGATCCTACTCGTAGGTCATGACGCAGACGACGGGATGTGGCAGTTCCTTGATGACCGTGACAACCCCGATCCCAACGACGCTGTCGTCCTCAGTCTCGATTGCGTACTCGGGCTGGACCCGACAATCGCGGAGCTTGCCGACTTGCCGCTTGGGTGGCGTGCGTGGAGGGATGGCGTCAATCAACCATGGCAGCGCGAGCCGGCCGAGTAACACGGGGGCCTTCCGATGTTCCTGTTCGACGACCGCACCGTACCGGACCTGCGGACCGACCTCCCCGGCCCGAACGCGGCGGAGTTGCTGCTCCGCGATGCCGAGTACGTCTCGCCGTCGTACACCCGCGCCTACCCGCTGGTTGTCGCCCGCGGAAGCGGGGCGGTCATCGAGGACGTGGACGGCAACCTGTTCCTCGACTTCACCGCCGGGATCGCGGTCACCAACGCTGGCCACTGTCACCCGGAGGTGGTCGCCGCCATCAAGGACCAGTCGGACAAGCTGCTGCACATGAGCGGCACCGACTTCTACTACACGCCGCAGATCGAGCTGGCCGAGCGGCTGGCGAAGTCGGCCCCCGGATCGACGCCGAAGAAGGTGTTCTTCGCCAACAGCGGCGCCGAGGCGGTCGAGGGGGCGCTGAAACTGGCCCGGTGGCACACCGACCGGAGCCGGGTGATCGCGTTCTTCGGGTCGTTCCACGGCCGCACCTACGGGGCGATGTCGCTGTCGGGTTCAAAGGTGGTCCACCGCCGCGGGTTCTCGCCGCTGGTGCCGGACGTCCACCACGTCCCGTTCCCGCGCGGTTGCCCGGCCGGCGGCTGCGGCTCAGGTTGCGCGCTAGTTAAGGAGATCGAAGACGGCCTGTTCAAGCGGGTGGCCCCGCCGGACGAGGTGGCGGCGGTATTCGTCGAGCCGGTGCAGGGCGAGGGCGGTTACTACCCGCTGCCGCAAGGGTGTCTGCCGGCACTGCGGCAGATGTGCGACCGCCACGGCATCCTGCTGGTTCTGGACGAGGTGCAGTCCGGCATGGGCCGCACCGGCAAGCTGTTCGCAGCCGAACACTACGGCGTCGAGCCGGACATTATCTGCCTGGCAAAGGGGATCGCCAGTGGGCTGCCGCTGGGGGCGATCATCGCCAAGGGCGACGTGATGGACTGGCCCAGCGGGAGCCACGCCAGCACGTTCGGCGGCAACCCGGTCGCCTGCCGGGCGGCGCTCGCGACGCTCGACCTGTTGGAGAATGGCTACACCCGCAACTCCGCCGAGCGCGGCGAACAACTCCGTGCCGGGCTGCGCGAGCTGGCCGGCAAGCATGACGTCCTGTCCTTCGTCCGCGGCCTCGGGCTGATGACTGCGGTCGATCTCGTCCAGCCGGGGACGAACGTCCCGAACCCTGCGCTCCGCGAGCAGATCATCCAGACCGCGTTTCGTCGGGGGCTCCTCCTGCTCGGCTGCGGCGAGTCGGCCGTGCGGTTCTGCCCGCCGCTGTGTGTCACTGCCGATCAGGTCGATACGGCCCTCCGCGTTCTCGACACGGTCATTAGGTCAATCCGATCCCCGGCTATGGCCGGCCACTGACCATCATCGCATTTCGTGAAAGGTCCGTCGTCCGGGGACGTATTCCCGTCCGTCCCCCAGCGAGGGGGTTTCCCCACAACCGAGGGGTTCTCTCCATGGCGACTGCGACCGCACGCCCAGCCCAGCCCGTGCATCCTGAACTGTCGACCCCGCCGCCCGACGCCGCACTGGCTCAGATCATCTTCGGAAAGTGCGTGTCGATGGCGGTCTCGGTCGCCGCCAAGCTGCGAATCGCCGACAAGCTGACGTCCGGTCCGAAGTCCGCCGCTGATCTCGCCCGTGAGACGGGCACCCACGCCGCCAGCCTGTACCGGTTGCTCCGCGCCCTGGCCAGCGTCGGGGTGTTCGCCGAGGACGCGGACGGGCGGTTCCGGCTGACCCCGATGGCCGAGTACCTGCGGACCGGCGTTCCGGGGTCGATGCGCGGGATCGCCGACTACTGCGGGTCCGACTGGAGTTGGCGGGCCTGGGGGAATCTCCTCGACAGCATCCGGACCGGGGAGACCGCGTTCGACCGGGTGTTCGGCGAGCCGTGCTTCGACTACCTCGCCAAGCATCCCGAAGATTCGGCCGTCTTCAACGAGGGGATGACCGGGTTCTCGTCGAGCGTCGCGCCGGCGGTCGCGGCGGCGTACGACTTCTCGCGGCTCGGCACCGTCGTGGACGTGGGCGGCGGCCACGGCGTCATGCTCGCCACCATCCTGAAGGCATTCCCGAATGTCCGCGGGGTGGTGTTCGACGCCCCCCACGTCGCCGACGGGGCACGGGAGCCGATCCGCGCCGCTGGGCTGGCCGACCGCTGCCGGGCCGAGGGCGGGGACTTCTTCAAGTCCGTCCCGGCCGGCGGCGACGCCTACCTGATGAAGCACATCATCCACGACTGGCCCGACGACAAGGCGACGACCATCCTCAAGAACTGCCGGGCGGCGGTGAACCCCGGCGGCAAGCTGCTGCTAGTCGAGATCGTCATCAAGCCGGGGAACGAACCGGACCTCGGCAAGATTCTCGACCTGGAGATGCTCGTCCTGCCCAGCGGCCGGGAGCGGACCGAGGGCGAGTATGCCGCCCTCTTCGCCGGGGCCGGGTGGAGGCTGACCCGCGTCGTCCCGACGAACTCGCCGATGCAGGTCATCGAGGGCGAGCCGGTTTGACTCCGGGCCGGTTTGCCGGTACACCTACCC
>DATLIF010000010.1:0-12714 GCA_035539575.1 Fimbriiglobus sp.
AACCCTGTCTTCTCACCCCCTCACGCCCTCACCCCCTCATCTTCTACGGGCGACCCGCAGCTTGGCGCTGCGGGCCCGCGGGTTGGCGGCCGTTTCCGCGTCGGACGCCTCCACCGGCTTCTTCGTCACCGCGTCCCACACTTCCCGAACGCGGAAGGCGTGCTTCGCCCGCCGGTCCTCCAGCGAGTGGAAGCTGATGATCCCGGCCCGGCCGCCGGGCCGCAGCAGCTTCGGCAGCGCGGCCAGCAGTCGGTCCAGCGCGCCGAGTTCGTCGTTGACCGCGATCCGCAGCGCCTGGAACGTCCGCGTGGCCGGGTCGATGGCGCCGCTCCGCGGGACGCTGCGTCGCACCACCTCGGCCAGCTCGCCGGTCGTCTCGAACGGCTTCTCCTTGCGCTGCTCGACGATCCGTTTCGCCACCCACCGGCTCTTGCGTTCCTCGCCGTATTCGTAGATCACGTCGGCGAGGGCCTTCTCGCTCATGCGGTTGACCAGGTCGGCGGCGGTCTGGCCGGCGGTCGGGTCAAGCCGCATGTCGAGCGGGCCGTCCTCCTTGAAGCTCAGGCCGCGGGCCGGGTCGTCCACCTGGTCGGAGGCGAACCCGAGGTCCGCGAGCACGCCGTCCACCCGGTCGATGCCCAGGTTGGCGAGCACCTCCGGCAACTGGTCGAAGTTGGCGTGGGCCAGCGTGACCGGCAGCCCATCGAGCCGGGGCCGGGCGCGGTCGAGCATCGCCGCGTCCTGGTCGAGCCCGATCAACCGGCCACCGGGGATTATCCGCTCGGCAATTAGCCGGGCGTGTCCGCCGGCCCCGACGGTGCAGTCCACCCAGGTTTCCCCGGGCTTGGGGTCGAGCAGCCGGGCCACTTCGGCCGGCAGCACACTCGTGTGCCGCGGCGTCGGGTAAGGGGTCATACGCGGTCTGGCGAAGGCGGTCAAGGCGGAGTGGGGCGGGGTCATCTCTGCGGAACGGTCGGCAGCCGGAACAGGTCGGCGACCGGAACGCGGAAGTCCGGCAGCACGGGTTCGGCGGTGAGAGTGTCCGCAGCGTTGAATAGTAGTGCCACCGCCTCGTCCGCACGGTAGGCATGAATCGTCTGTTGAAGAGGATGCACCACCCACACCAGCCGGGTTCCGGCGGCCAGCCATTCGATCCGCTTGACGTTGACATCGTCGGCGGAATCGTTGGGAGACACCACCTCGACCACCAGGTCCGGCACGACGGTGCAATGGCCCTCGGCCGTCGCCTGGTCCGCCGTCAGACGATCCAGGGCGATGAAGGCGACATCGGCCCGGCGCACCTTGCCGGGCGCGTCCGGGAAGCAACAGAACGACGTGTCTTCCGGGGAAACCCAGCCCACGGGCCGTGACACGATGTGAGACTGAAGGTGGAAGTAGACCAGCCCGGCGACGAAGCTGGACAGGAAGCTCACGTTCAACCCCTTGAGTTCCCCGTCAACAAGTTCAAACCCCTTACCCTGGTCCGGCAGCCGGAGCAAGTCGTCGGGGGTGAACTTCCGGGCAGGAGCATCAAGCGTGGTGGACATGCGGAGCCTCCTTCCGCCCTCATGATACCCGGGCGGTCCGGGGGAGCGTATCATTCCAATGAAGAACCCGCGTTCGTGGGTTGGCCCTCCGCCACGTTAAAAACAAGGGAGCAGTTCCATGCCCGCCGTCGCTGACGACGTGATCGCCGAAATCCTCGACCTGAAAGAGAAGATCGGCGCCACGATCCTCGCCCACTACTACCAGGAGGGCGAGATCCAGGCCATCGCCGACATCACCGGCGATAGCCTCAAGCTCGCCCGCGAGGCGACCAAGGTGGACTCGCCGGTCATCGTGTTCTGCGGTGTGCTGTTCATGGCCGAGACGGCCAAGATGCTCAATCCATCGAAGAAAGTCCTGCTGCCGGACCTGGAGGCCGGGTGCAGCTTAGTGGACTCCTGCCCGCCGGAGAAGCTCCACCGCTACCAGGAGATGCTCCGCGAGAACGGCCGGAAGTTCCAGACCGTCACCTACATCAACAGCTCGGCCAAGGTCAAGGCGCTCTCGGACTGGGTCGTGACCAGCGGCAACGCCGAGGAGGTCGTGCGCAAGGTGCCGGAGGACCACGAGATCCTGTTCGTCCCCGACCAGCACCTCGGAAGGTATCTGCAAGAAGTCACCGGGCGGAAGATGATCCTGTGGCAAGGGTCGTGCATGGTCCACGAGATCTTCAGCGTGCAGGACCTCCTGAAGATGAAGAAGCTCCATCCGGACGCGCTGACGATCGCGCACCCGGAGTGCCCGAAGAACCTGCTGGAGCACGCCGACTTCATCGGCGGCACCGAGGCGATGATCAAGTTCGTCGGCTCGCACATCGAGCCGACCGAGTTCGTGGTGGCCACCGAGCCGAACATGATGTGACAACTGGAGCAGCGCTACCCGAGGCACAAGTACCTGCCGGTGCCGGGGATCACCTGCGCGTGCAACAAGTGCCCGCACATGGCCCGCAACACGCTGGAGAAGATCCGCGACTGCATGGCGACCGGGAAGCCGGAGATCGAGTGGCAGCCGGAGTTCGAGAAGGCGAAGGAGGTGCTGGCGCGAAGCCTGCTGAACCCGCCTGTGGCCGCCAGCCTCCATCCACACGGGGACTGAACGAGGAGTACTAATGGCTGCAGAGCCGACGACCGCGACGGGCGCAAACGGCGTCCCGCTCTCACCACTTGACGTGTTGACGCTGGCGCAGGCGGCGCAGTACCTGCAACTGCCAGAGGACGCGGTCCGGGCCGAGGCGGAGGCCGGCCGGATCGCCGGGCAAGAGGTCGGCGGTGACTGGCGGTTCCTCCGCGACACCATCCTCATGTGGTTGCGGGCACCAAAGCGACGGGCCGGCCCGCAGCTGGGGGACTTGCGCCCCATCGAGGAGACGCCGGAGGAGCAGGAAGCCTTTCTGGCGAGCATCCGGGCGTACCGTGACGAGATCGATCACGCCACCGGGTCCGGGAAGTACGCACCGGAATGACCTACCTCATCGACACGGACGTGTTCACGCTGGCCCACCTCGACCGGCACGGCCTGCGCGACCGCATTACCGCTTAGCGGGCGGCGAATGAGGTCGTGATCTCGCTGATCACCCTGATCGAAGTGCTCCGCGGACGGTTCGACGCGCTGCTAAAGGCGGCGGACGGCGCCGCCCTGTCCCGAGCACTCGACGGGCTGAGGTCATCCGAGGCGTACCTCGCGGAGTATCGTGTCCTTCCGTTCGACGCGCCCGCGGTGGCCGAGTTCGATCGCCTCCGCGAGGACAAGAAGGCCAGGAAGGCCGGTCGCAACGACCTGCTCATTGCCTGCGTCGCACTGGCCCACGATGCTACCCTGGTCACCCTCAACCTCAAGGACTTTTGGAACTTCCCGAACCTCAAGCTCGAGAACTGGGCCGACTGACCCGCCGCGCCAACAGCCCCAGTATGCTGAGCGTGCCCAGGCCCACGAGCGTGGACGGCTCCGGCGTTTGGGCCAGTGGGGGCGGCGGCGGGCTGTCGTTGGTCAGTTTGCTGCTGCCGTTGCGGTTCGAGCTGGGCAGGCCGACGCTCGTTAGCCGCAGGCCGAAGATGTCGCCGTCCTCGGTCGTCGCACCGGCGAACATCTCGTTGGTCAGCGTCACGTCCGGATCGCTGAGCAGGAAGGACGTCGTCTGGATGTCGTCCTTGCCGATGCCCGGCGACCCGATCCGCAAGCCGATGTCGAACGGCCCGACCCCTTCGCCGTTCATGTTGTTCCCTGGCCCCGCGGACGTGACCGCGTTCGCCGACTTGTCCACCAGCGTCACCTGCGGGCCGGTGATCGACAGGCCCGGCAGCAACGTCTCGTTGCCGATGTTCAGGAAGAACCCGTTGATGTCCCCGATGTTCGGGTTCGGGTTCACGGTGATCGTCACCCGCACGCTGCCGGGGGAAACCGCGTCGTCGAACGTGACCGTGGCGCCGGCCGGGTCGCCGGTGTACGGGCTGGCGGTGAACGTCATCAGCCCCGCGTGGGCGGACGGGCCGGCGGCCAGCAGGACGAAGAGGGCGGCGGTCGCGGCCAGGCGGCCGCGTCCCGGTGGGCGCGTGGTCATGGGGGTTCCTTCCCGCAATGGGGGTTCGGGTCAGACAGGGTAACGGTTCGGCCGAAGCGCTGGCAAGACGGGTTGGCCGCGGCCGAAAGTCGGGTGGGAGTGTACACCCGCTTCAGCTATAACGACAGAAACCCGGACGCAGGACGTACCCATGCCGCCGCTCGTACCGAACCGGTTCCTGGTGCGGATCAGCCACCCGTGCCTGCACGTCAAGGACATGCCGCGCGACGACGGGGACGCGCTCCTCGACCTGCCGGAGTCCGCCCGGCTGAACAACTTCGCGGAACTCGACGGGCATTCGAACTTCGCCGACGTGCGGCTCGCCTGGAACGAGCTGGGGCTGGGGTTCCAGTTCACGGTCAAGGGGAAGGACCGGCCGCCGGCCGGGGACATCGACAAGCCGTGGGCCGCGGACGGGGCGACGCTGTGGATCGACACCCGCGATGCGCGGGCCAGCCACCGCGGGAGCCGGTTCTGCCACCAGTTCCACCTGCTGCCAACTGGCGGCGGGCCGGACCAGGACGAACCGGCGTTCGCCCAGACGAAGATCAACCGGGCGCTACAGGACGCCCCGCTGTGCGGCCCCGCGGACGTGGCGCTCCGGCACGCGAAGGTGAAGGGCGGCTACCGGCTGGAACTGTTTCTGCCGGCCGCGGTGCTCAGCGGGTTCGACCCGGAGCAGCACCCGCGGCTGGGGGTGTACTACCACGTCCGCGACGCGGAGCGCGGCGACCAGTTCCTCGGGGTCAACGGCGACTTTCCGGTGACGGACGATCCGTCGTTGTGGGAGCCGTTGGAGTTGGTGAAGGGGAAGTAGGGCGCGCGAAAGCCCGGCCGTTGCAACGGCCGGGCCTGGAAAAACTACTTACTCCAATCCGCCGATCCCCAGTTCGTCGGGGGCCGGGAAGTCCGGGTCGAGGTGTATGCCCAGCTCGTCGGGCGACGGTACCGCGACCGGCCGGGGCGGTTGCGGCCGGGGCGCGGGCTTCGGCGGCGGCGGGGTCGGCCGGGCCTGCGCGACCGGCTGCGGCCTCGCCTGCGCGACGGGTCGCGGCCGCGGCTGCGCGGGCATGCCGATCATCTCGCCGGCGTAGACCGGGTCGCGGTCGAACATCTGGTACGGGATCGGCGAACCGCCGATCGGCTCGGGACACGCCGTCGGGCCTCACCCGGCCCCGGACCGGCCCGGCGTCGCGGTGATCCAGAGCACCGCGGCGGCCCCGAGGATCAGCCCGATACCGGTGAGCTTCATCATGCCTCGCCTCCGTGCGCGGCCGGGGTCCGTCCCGACCGGGGGGCGGAGCATACCGACGCCGACTGGCACGGGGAAGGCCAGTCGCCTTGCTCCCCTCTCCCCGCTGGGGAGAGGGGAGAAAGACAGCACCCGGTTACGGCTCGTTCACGGTGACGCTGGCCGAGAGCACCTTGGCGATCTTCTCCTTGGTCTCTTCCAGGTGCGCCCGGACGGTGTCGTCCTTCTCCGCCCCCAGTGCCGCGTCCACCCGCTTGCCGACCTCCTTCAGGTGCAACCTCGCCAGGCTCTTGGCATCCGCCGGCACCGACCGCGAACCGCCGGACATGACGTAGTAGCTGGCGTAGGGGTCGCTCCTAGGCCCGACCACCATCCGGCTCAGCCGGGCCAGGTACGCCCGCTGGAGGTTGCGCTGCACCACCGACGACTTCGCCCCGCTGGCCACCTTGCTGTCCGGCCCCGGCAGGTCCACGAAGATGCCGTCGGTCAGCGCCCGGAACACCTCGGCCACGGTCAGCGGCTTGTCGTCCTTGCCGGCCGTCCGCGCCGCGTTCTGGATGCGGCTGAGCGTGCCGCCGTCGAGTAACTCGTCCAGCACCACCTCCTGGATCGCCAGCACCCGCTCGTTGACCGGGTAGTCCACCCCGCCGAACGTCATCCGGGTGCCCCAGTGATACCACTTCTCCATCGCCAGCTTGCGGAGCAACTCCGGCGGGAACTGGAACGGCCTGTCGGTCAGGATGTTCTCCTTGACGAACGCTAGCGCCTCCCGCTGCTTCTCGGGGTTAACCGGGACCATCGGGTCGCGGCCGTTGGGGTCGCCCTTGAAGTCGCGGTTGACGTTCACCCCGCCGACGTACCGCGACGCCAGGTACGCCGCGTCCCCGTACTGGTACAGCAGGATCTGGAACGCCTGCCGCAGCCGGCTGTACCCCTCGCCCTTCTCGATCACCTTGTCCGGCAGTTTGGTGAAGAGGTCCTGGGCCAGCTTGATTCGGTCCATGCCGAACCGCATCGGGTCGGACCCCAGGTCGAACAGGTTGATGAGCGGGTCCGGGCTGCCGTAGAGGTCCTCGTCGGTGCCGTAGACCAGGTCCGGCGTCGGGGCTTTCGAGGCGATCTTCTTCAGCGCGTCGCGCTCCCCGTCGGAGCCGCCGGAGACCGGCTTGTAGGCGAACTCGACCGCCCAGTAGTCGTACGGCCCGATGGTGGTGGTGAAGAAGTCGCCCTGCTTCGTCCCCTTCGGGGCGATGTTCGCCGGGTTGTAGTCCATCACGCTGCCGACCTGGCCGACCTTGCGCGTCAGCTCGGTGTCGTTGAGCTTGTCGTTGGAGAGCATCGTGCTGGCCTTGAAGTTGTGCCGCAGCCCGAGGGTGTGGCCCACCTCGTGCATGGTCACTTCCTTCACGGCCTGCTGGATCAACTCGTCCGGCACCTTCTCGTCGGGCTTCAGGTCGGCGACGGCGGCGATGTGCAGCACCGCCAGGGCCAGTTCGCTGCGCTTGTGGGAGGCGCAGCGGCAGTACCCGGTGTGGGCGGCGTGCAGCCGCTGCCACTGGCGGGCCTCCGGCGACATCGGCGGCTCGCCGGGCTTGTCGTTCCAGGCGAACGGGCTGCCGCGCAGCGCCAGTGGGTGCATCGGCTGGTCCCAGCCCTTGTGCAGTGCCTGGATCATGCTCGCCGGCTCGACCGGCTGGCCCTTTTCGTCCCGGAACAGCCGCGACTCCTGCCGGTAGTACTGGATGAAGCTGCCGTCGAAGAGGATGTCCGCGTCCAGGATCTCGCCGGTGAGCGGGTTGGCGCGGCTCGGCCCGATGGCGAACGGCACGTCGGTGGTGACCCACCGGAACGTGGCGTATGTCACGTCCTCCGGGTCGAACTCCTGGCCGTCCTGCTGGCGGACCTCGATGGCGTTCTTGAAGCCGACCTTCTCGAACGCCTTGTTCCACTCCAGGATGCCCTCACGCACCGCAGTGCGGTACTCGTCGGGGACCGAGTCCTCGATCCAGTAGATGATCCGCTTCTTCGGCGGGACTGGCCGGGCGCCCTCCTTGAACGGGGTGCCGTCGGACCGCTCCAGCCGCCAGCGGTTGACCATCCGCACGAAGCTGGTGTCCGGGGTCGCCTTCGAGAAGTCCTTCTGCACGGTCAGGAAGTGGCCGACGCGGTTGTCGGCGTACCGCGGCTGGTAGCCGCCGTCGGGCAACTCGACCAGCCCGTACTGGACCACGACGGTGATCCCGCGGGAGTCGATGATGTCGTCCCCACCGAAGAACATCCGCCCGAACCGCCCGCCGGAGAACGTGGCCGCCACCTGGAGTTCGACGTTCTTCTTGAACGCCTTCACCTTGTGCCAGGTGGTCCGCGACCGGTCGGGCATCCCCAGCCCCAGGTCGGCGAAGTCTCCGAAGAAGATGTCGTTCAGGTCGATGACCGTGGTCCCCTTCAGCGGGTTCAGGGTCTTGATCGGGACCGCCATCAGGACCGAGTCGCTGTAGGTGGTGTCTACTGCCTTGGCCTCCGGACTACCGGGCTTGGCGGTGAACCGGACGTTGCGGCGGACGACGAACACCCGGTCGCCCTGCTTCTTGAAGGCGATCACCCACTCCTCGCCGAAGTTCAGCGTGCTGCCGCCCATCCCGGCCCCCTTGGCGACGGCGATCGGGACCAGGAACGGCTTGTCGAACTGATCGGGCCGGATCTCGGCGTAGACGTTGTCGTCCTTCTGGTGCAGGGTGAAGAGGCCCTCCTGCACCTTGGCCCCCTTCACCACCTTGGCGAACTCGGGGAACTTCTTCATCGGGTCGTCGGGGTCGCCGGCGTCCTTCGAGCCTTTCGCGTCCTTGGCGGCAGGTGGGGCCTTCGGGTCGGGGGTGGCATCCGGCTCCTGGCCGATGCCGGCCGGGCCGATCAGGGCGGCCAGCCCGGCCGCGAACAGCAGCCCGGTGAGCAGGCGGCGTGACATGTCGGACCTTTCGTTTGAGGGGAAACGAAGGCCGACCGGCCCGGAGAGGTGGGTTCGGCCGGCCGATCCAGAGTACGCCCGGCCGGTGGCGGAAACAAGGGTCTTGACGACGGGGCAAGATGGGTAAGTGACTGGCTCCCCTCTCCCCGCTGGGTGCTTTGTCGAAACCCTGGCGCGCGGGGGCGTAAACCCGATTACCAACCCGGCGAGCGGGGGCCGTAAGGCCCCCGAGGGGGTTGATCCTCGGGGGCCTTACGGCCCCCGCTCGCCGGGTTGCACGAGGTTTTCGAAGAGTACCCGCTGGGGGGAGGGGAGGAAGACTACTACGCCTGCCCGAGCGCCTCGTCCACCGACCGGCGGATGGTCTGGCAGTACGCGGCCAGCGCCAGGTCGTCACCATCGCGTCCGAACGGGTCTTCGACGTCCTCGGCGGTCAGCTCAATGCCGAGCAGGAAGTACCCCAGCAGCGCCACCGCCGGGACGCTCCACCAGAGGAGCTGGCCGCCGATCATCCACGGGGTCGAGAGGAGGTACAGGACCAGCCCGTGCCGCAACAGTGACCGGTACGACAGTGGCACCGGAGTGGTCTTGATCCGCTCGCACGCGCCGCAGATGTCCATCTGGGCGCGGGCGTGCGGGTCGAGCAGCAGCAGGTCGTAGTCGGTCAGCTTCCCCTCGGCCCGCCAGCCGCGGAGTAGTTCCGCCAGCCGACCGGCGAGGTACAGCGGGACGTGGGCCGGGCCGGCCGTCTCCTTCTCGAACCCCGGCACCCAGTGCAGGGCGGCGGCGCCGCGGAGGTGGTCCTTCAGGGCCGCCGCGAACCCGATCACCAGCACGCCGAGCCGGGCGCGGTCGGCGGTGGTCAGGCCGGGCAGGGGGGCGGCCTTCAGACACAGGTTGCGGCTGTCGTTGACGAGCTGGCCCCAGAGCTTACGGCCCTCCCACCAGCGGTCGTATGCCTCGCGGTTGCGGAAGCTCAGCAGCACCCCGAGGATCAGGGCGTTGAGGATCGCCGACGCCCCGCCCCACTCGGGGACGGTCAACGGCGTCCAGGCCAGCACCAGGACCGCGACCGCGGTGTAGACCGATAGCGCCACCACTGCCAGGTCGAGCCGACGCCAGACCGGCAGCGGCGGCCAGATCGCCCGGAAGAAACGCCGCACCTTGACCCCCTCCGGGGTAAATCCCAAATCCCAAGCACCAAATCCCAAACAGAACCTGTGGCCGTGTCTTCTTTGGGATTTGGTGCTTGGGATTTGGGATTTGTTAGCCCAGTAGTGCCCGCACCGTTTCGCCCGACGCCACCACCAGCGCCAGTTGCTCCAGCCCCGCGGCGTCCGTCGGCGGCGGCACCAGGCGGATCGACACCCGGCCCTCCTCCTCCAGCGGCAGCTTCACCCGCCGGGACACAAGGTTGTAGACGCCGTAGACCACCTGCCGGTCCGGGCCGAGGTGCTGGCGGAACTCGTGCCGCAACGTCGCCGCGGTCAGCGCGGCGTTGATCGGCACGCTCGCCTCGATCAGCGCGGCCCGGTAGCCCGACGCGCGGCTCACCTGCGGCCCGTGGACCTCCTCGAGCGCCTTGGCCGCAGCCCGGACCGGCACCGCGATCCGGTCCACCACCGCCCGCAGCGGGTGGCTGGACGCCAGGTCCAGGTAGCGCGACGGGTCGAGGAAGACGTCCACCGCCGCCGACACCGCCCCGCAGACGCTGTGGCCGAGTACCACCACGATCTTGATGCTCTCGCCCAGGGCGGTCAGCGCGTAGTCGATGCTGCCCAGGCACTCCGCGCCCGGGACGTTGCCGGCGACGCGGACCACGAACAGGTCGTTGCACGCCTGACCCAGCACCATCTCGGTCGGCACGCGGGCGTCGGAGCAGCCCAGCACCGCGGCGAACGGCCGCTGGATCGGGGCGGTGCCGTCCGCGCGCGGCAGACCCAGGTCGTCGGCGTCGAACCGCAGCACCCGCGGCTCCGGTTCGCCCGTGCCGACCGGGAACAGCAGTCGGGAGAACTCCTTGTTGCCCGCCTCCAGTTGCGCGATCGCCTCGGCCGGGGTCGCCGGGTGGTCGCCGACGTGCCGGCCGGAGGTGTCGAAGTGATAGATCAGGTCGGGCATGGTGGACTCGTTAGCGGGGGCCGGGATCGCTCAGTCTCGGCAGCTCGTCGAGCGATGACAGCCCGAACAGCTCCAGGAACCGCGGCGCGGTGCCATAGCAGACCTGGCGGTCGTCGACGTCGCCGCGGCGGGCGACTGCCACCAGCCCGAGCCGCACCAGTTGCCGCAGTACCGCGCCGCTGTCGGCGCCACGCAGCGCGTCCACGTCCGCCTTCGTTACCGGCTGACGGTACGCCACCAGGCTTAGCACGTCCAGCGCCGGCTGTGACAGCCGCGCCTCGCGCGGGCCGCCGAAGAGCTTCTCCCGCACGCCGTGGTGGCCGGGCTTCAGCGCCAGGATGTAGCCGCTGTCCCGCGGCTGGATCGAGTACGGCCGGTTCTGGGCGCGGTACGACTTGTTGAGCCGGTCGATGGCCTCGCGGAACCGGTCCGGGGTGATCCCGCGGACGGCCGCGGCGACGGCCTCCGGGGTCAGCGGCGGGCCGCCGACGAACAGCAGCGCCTCGACAATGCGGTCCGGCGGCGGCGGGTCGCCGGACGATCCCGGCGAGCGGGGGACGTAAGTCCCCCGCGTTCGGGTCGGTGGGGCTGGCGGTTCCTCGGGGGGCTGACGCCCCTCGCTCGCCGGGTCGGGCTCGGCTTCGAGTTGCCAGTCGGCGCCGAGCCGTGCGGCTGCGGCACGGCCAAGGTCCAGCGGTGACTGGTCCGGGGTGGGCATGGCGGCACCTTAACCGTCGTGCGGCAGGAAGAACACCCCGGTCACGAACGTCCCGACCCACAGCACCACGAACACCGCGGCCAGCGGCACGTGCAGCCACTTCCGGCCGGTCAGCCCGGACCAGAGCATCACCGGCATGACCGCCGCCGCCGGGACCGCGAACCGCAGGTGGACCCGCAGCGCCTGCCGCGCCTCGTCGGAGAACGTGGCGGTCACGTCCGTACCCAGCCGCAGCAGCACCTCGAAGCCGAACACTGTGGTCATGGTCAGCACGAAGAACGCGATGTTCAGCCGGCCGTGCAGCCGCTTGCGTCCGGCGAGAATCGCCGCCACGGCGCAGGCGAACAGCACCGTCACCGCGGTGACGAGCACCTTCAACGCGAGGATGATCTCCGGCCCGGTCGGCATGCTCTCCCTCGTATTCACCGCGGAGGGCGCGGAGGGCGCAGAGGGAAAGACAGAGTTTATGACTGTCTTCAAACCAAATCTCTGTCTTCTCTCTGCGCCCTCCGCGCCCTCCGCGGTGAAACCTCTTATCCGACCGCGGCCAGGACGGCGTCGCCCATCTGGGTCGTGGTTGCGGTGCCGCCGAGGTCGGCCGTCTTCACCTTGCCCTCGGCCAGCACCTTCGCCACCGCGTCGCGGGTCGCCTTCGCAGCCGCGGTCAGTCCCAGGTGGTCGAGCATCAGCGCGGCGGAGAGGACCGCCGCCAGCGGGTTGGCGATGCTCTTGCCGGCGATGTCCGGGGCCGACCCGTGGACCGGCTCGAACATGCTCGGGAACTTCTTCGTCGGGTTGACGTTCGCGCTGGACGCCAGCCCGATGCTGCCGGTGACGGCGGCGCTCAAGTCCGTCAGGATGTCGCCGAACAGGTTGCTCGCCACCACCACGTCGAAGCTCTCTGGCTTGCGCACGAAGTCCATCGCTGCCGCGTCTACCAGCAGCGGGGCGGACTCGACGTCCGGGTACTCCGTGCGGACGGCAGCGAAGGCGTCGTCCCACAGCCCCAGGCCCCACACCTGGGCGTTGGACTTGGTGATGCTGGTGAGCTTCTTGCGCGGCCGCTTGCGGGCTGCCTCGAACGCCGCTCGCAGGATGCGCTCGCAGCCGCGGCGCGTGAAGACGCCGGTCTGGACCGCCACCTCGTCCGCGGTGCCGGGGTACAGCCGGCCGCCGACCGGGGCGTACTCGCCCTCGGTGTTCTCGCGGTACACCATCATGTCGATCGACCCGGCCGCCTTGCCGACCAGCGGGCACGGCACCCCGGCGAACAGGTACGCCGGGCGGAGGTTGACGTACTGGTCGAACTTCCGCCGCATCGGCAGCAGCAGTTCGTGGACGGTGATCTTGTCCGGCACGCTCGGGTCGCCGACGGCGCCGAACAGGACGGCGTCGTGCTTCGCCAGCGTGTCCCAGCCGTCGTCGGGCAGCATCTTGCCGTGCTGCTTGTAGTAAGCGGTGCTCCAGGGGAGCTTATTCCAGCTCAGCTCGGCTTTATCAAGCTTCGCCGCCCGTTCGGCGACGCGGACGGCCTGGTCGATCACTTCCGGCCCGAT
>DATLIF010000011.1:0-7513 GCA_035539575.1 Fimbriiglobus sp.
AAGATAGGCCGGCGAGGTTTTTCGTGTGACACTGGGGGTTGGCCCACCCGGCAGGAGCCCCTCCCATGCGGCCGACCCACCCTCGATCGTTCTGCGCACAGGCCAACCTCCTTCGGCGGCAGTTCCTCCAGGACGATGGCCTGTCGTTCGCCGACGTCCTCACCGAAGGCATTATCGCGGAAGCGCTGGCCGCCGTCGGCGGGTGGCTGGACCGGGTGTTCTCCCCGCTCGTCACCCTGCGGGTGTTCCTCGGCCAGGTCCTGAGTGCCGACCACTCCTGCCGGGCCGCCGTCGCCCGCCTGAACGCCCACCGGGTCGCCCGCGGGCAGCGGCCGTGCTCGGCCCGGACCGGGGCGTACTGCCGGGCCCGCCGGCGGCTCCCCGAGGGGTTCTTCTCCGCCGCGGCGTGCTCGGTCGGCCGCGGGCTTGACGCCAAGGTCGGGCGGGGTTGGCTCTGGAGGGGTCGGCGGGTGTACCTGTTCGACGGCACGACGGTGACGATGCCCGACACCCCCGACAATCAGGCGTCCTACCCGCAGGTGTACAACCAGGGGCCGGGCCTGGGGTTCCCGATCGCCCGCCTCGGGGCGGTGATCTCGCTGGCGTGCGGGGCGGTCGTGAACCTCGGGTTCAGCCGGTACGCCGGGAAGGGCCAGGGGGAGGTCAGCCTCCTGCGGCGGCTGTGGGACGTGCTCGCCCCCGGCGACGTGCTGCTGGGGGACCGGCTGATGTCGGGCTGGGTCGGCATGCACCTGCTCAAGGAGCGGGGCGTCGACACCGTCAGCCGGCTCTCGGCGCACCGCCGGGCCGACTTCCGCAAGGGCGTTCGGTTAGGGAAGGACGACCACCTCGTCGTCTGGCGGAAGCCGACGTCGATCCGGTCGGTGGACCGGCGGACGTACAACGCGCTGCCCGATGCGATCACCGTCCGCGAGGCCCGCTTCCGCGTGGGCCAGCCGGGGTTCCGGACCCGGTCGGTGGTCGTCGTGACGACCCTCCTGGACCCCGGGCAGGCGACTCGGGAGGAGTTGGCCGAGCTGTACCGGGCCCGGTGGCACGCGGAGCTGGACCTGCGGTCGATCAAGTCCACGATGCAGATGGGCGAGCTGCGGGGGAGGACGCCGGAGATGGTGCGGAAGGAGGTGTGGGCGCACGTCCTGGCGTACAACCTGATCCGCACGGTGATGGCCCAGGCCGCGGCGCGGCACGACATCCCGCCGCGGTCGATCAGCTTTACGGGGGCGATGCAGACGTTGGAGGCGTTTCAGCCGGTGCTGGAACTCCGGGTTGCAGCCGGAGCCGCCCGCCGCCTGCGCCTGTACCACGACCTGCTCGACGCCATCGCCGCCCACCGGGTGGGCGACCGCCCGGATCGGTTCGAGCCGCGGCTGAAGAAGCGGCGGAAGGACTACTGCGGCTGGTTCTCCAAGCCCCGCGCCGAACTGAAACGCCAGATGGCCAAGCGCATGAACAAGAAGTAAGTGCCATTCGGCGAGGTGACCGAAGTGCGCATGTAGCGGTTCGCGACAAACGGTATTAAGGTCATTTCGGGGGGGGCGCGGGTGGACATCCACGCACCGGAGGGAAGAGTCCGCTTCGCCGGCCCGCGTTCGGGGATCGACGGCGGTTCCCAGGTCACCATCACGACCGGGTCTCTCGAGATCCCCGGGGCGATCGCGGAGGAGCAGACGCGCCTCGCCGTGACCCTGTCGAACGGCGGGAGCATCAAGCTGCGTGCCCTTCAAGGCACGGCCGTGCTGGAGTACCGGAAGGCGAACCCCGATGACCCCGCACCGCGGATTGTGATTCCCGACGGCCACATCGAACCCACGGCCGTACTCCGCCAGGTGCAATAGGCTGAGACGTTTCGTCTAGGTCCGCCGAGTCATACAGTGCCGGAATCACGATGACCGCATAACGCCATCCCTCAGCCCGAGGAGAAATCACCATGTTCACGGCGATCGTACCGGCGGTTCTTCTGACGGCTCCCGGCGCGAACCCCGCGCTGGAGCCGTGGGCCTCGAAGGCCCAGCCGGGCGATGTGGCCAGGAGGCACGTCGAGACCATCGGCACCGCGGCGCACAAGTACACCGTGGTGCACGGCGGCACGATGGACGGCACGAACTGCCGGTCGCCGATGGGCTGCGGCATGAACCGGGAAGGGGCCATCGAGCAGACCTGGCAGTCGAACCGCGCCGTGCGGATGGAGAATGTGGGCCGGACCGACCTCGTCGACCCCTGGCTCTCCAACGGGCGGAGCAACTTCCGCACCATCAAGGAGATCGTGGCCTCGGCGGTCACCCCCGGGATGAGCGACGGCGAGAAAGCGATGGCCCTCTGGCGCCAGCAGATCCAGCATCGGTACCACTCCTCGGCCGGCGGCGAGGATCTCGGCGATCCGGTGAAGGTGTTCAACATCTACGGCCTCAACCCGTGCGGGAAGGACGCCATGATGATGGGCGGCCTGTGGAAGCAGGTGGGATTGAAGGGAGCCCCGGTCCGGCTGGTGGGCCACGCCATCGCACAGGTCCATTACGATGGCGACTGGCACGTGATGGACGGCGACCTGGGCAAGATCTACCACCAGCGGGACAACGAGACGCAGGCGAGCGACCGGCAGTTGGCACGCGACCACGATCTGGTGAAGCGGACGCACACGATGGGCATCCTGGTAGACGACAACCGCGCGCGCGACGAGCTGGCGGCGGCGATGTTCGTGAGCGAAGAGCCGATCAAGGGGAGCCGGGCGTGCAAGGAGGACACGACCATGACGATGACCCTCCGCTCGGGCGAGGCGATCGTCTGGCGCTGGGGACACTTGAAGCCCGCGAAGTACATGTCACCCGACCAATTCCTCTACCCGGACAACGTCTGCAACGGCCTGTGGGAATACCGGCCGGATTTCGGCGGCGACGTGTGGAAGAAGGGTGCGATGAAGGTGGAGAACGTCGCGTCCGGCCCCGAGGGCCTGGCGGCGGAAGACGGAAAGACGGGCACGGTGGTGTGGAAGGTCGCCAGTCCCTATCCCTTCGTCGGCGGGCGTCTCGAAACGGACGCCGGCGGGGCGAAGTTCGCCGTCTCGCCCGACGGCAAACAATGGACGGACATCGCGGGCGGCAACTTCGACAAGTTCTTTCCGCTGGAAGGCAATCCGTACCACCAGTACCAACTGCGTTGCGAACTGCCCGCCGGGGCCAAATTGAAGAGACTGGCGGTCATCAACGACCTGCAGATGGCCCTGCTGGCACTGCCCGAGATGACGGTCGGAACGAACAGCTTCACCTACACCGACAAGTCGTCCGGGGAGCGGAACGTGCGGATCACGCACGAGTGGGTCGAGCGATCCACTAGCAGGCCGCCGGAGGCCCCGGAGGCGGTCTACCCGCCCGACGGCGGCCGGGCCGAGGGCACCGACTTCGCGTTCCGCTGGGGCGTGCCGAAGGACCCCGACGGCGACGCGATCACCGACTACCACTTCATGCTCGCCAACCGGCAAGACATGCGGTGGCCGCTGTCAACGAACTTCGACAAGCTGATTTCGCGGACGGCGGACAAGGGCAAGGCGCAGTACTCCTTGACCGGCGCCGGCCTGCTGACTGGCGGCAAGACTTACTACTGGCGCGTGCGGGCCAAGGACGCGAAGGGCGTGTGGGGCCCGTGGAGCAAGACCTTCAGCTTCACGCCGCAGGCGCCGAACTACCCGCTGGAGGTTGCGCTCGGCTACGACAAGGACAGGGGAATCGGCACCCTGACGTGGAAGGCCAACCCGCTCGGCCAGCAGCCGGTGAAGTACCGCGTGTACGGCAGCAACGAGAAGGGTTTTTCGGTGAGCGACGCGCCCTACCGAGTCAGCATCGGGGTCTCGAAGGAGTTGCAGCCTGAGTTCCCGGCGAACGTCATCGCCGAGACCACGGCCACCGAACTTGTGGTGATGGGCGACGGCGTCGGGTCGCCCAACGCCAACCGGACGTACTACCGCGTGGTGGCCGTGGACGCGCAGGGCAAGCGGAGCGGGCCGTCCGACTACGCCACGGCCCCGCGGCCGACGATTTACGGAACGCCGGCGACGCAAGCCAAAGTCGGCACGGAGTACCGTTGCCAACTTCAGGCCAACCACTCCCTGGGCGACCTGCGGCTGCGGATCGTCAACGGCAAGGAGACGGCCAATTACTGGGACATTGAAAAGCCCAGGTTCGCGATCACGCAGGGGCCGGCCTGGCTCAAGATCGATCCGGCCACCGGCTCGCTTTCCGGCACGCCCGACGCGGTCGGGACGGTCGACGTCGTGGTCACCGTGACGATCTACCAGGAAGTGCGAAAGCTGGACGACGGCACACTCGGCTGGGGCATCGAGATGGTGGTCTCAACCTCGACAGAGCGGGTGGGTAGCGCCACGCGGCGGTTCTCGATCGAGGTCGGCCGATAGCAGGACCCAGAAAGTGCCGACCGGCCCTGGCCGACACCCGGGTGCTCGTCGGTCGTGCCGACCCTGTGCACTACGGTGCCCGATTCCACCGCACCGGGGCCGGGGAGATCGACCTGGCGGCGGCGCGGCTGCAGTGGTCCGACGGGCTCGTGGTGTCGTTCGCCGCGTCGTACCTGACCCCGGGAGGGATACCGCCGAGGGGGCTCGACCGGATGGAGGTCTTCGTCCCCGGCTGAGCGGCACGGATCAGCCCGACCCCCAGGCCGGTCGAGGTGTGGGGCGCGCGCGGTCTGGCCCATGTCCCTGGAGATCCGCGCCGACGCCACCGGGACCACGGGCATGATGGCCGAGGAACTCCGCTGCTTCTGCCGCTCGGTGCGGGGGCAGCAGGGAGTCCCCGTGGGGGCGACCTACAGCGACGCGCTCCAGGTGCAGCAGTGGACGGACCGGCTGGCGTCCGGGCTGGCCGGCGGCCGGGTGACGGCCTGACGGGGAGGCTCCGCGCCGCCCGTTCCGAGACCCCGAGCGGGACTGCGTGGGTAGAGGGGGGCCGCTTCCTCAGATGACTCGCCGCGACCATCCGCGACGCGCACCACCGCCCACCCGTTTCGCTCGGTCGCTCTGCATCCCCGTCAGTCCTGGCGATCGCTGTTGCACGGGCCCACATTACAATTCGTCTACGCGCGGTCCGGACCCGACCGAGGCTCGTTGGACGCCCGTCATGAGGAAGTTGACCCGGCGGAGGTTCCTGAACGGCGCGCTGCTCCCAGCTGTACTGGAGGCGCCGCCGGAGCGTCCTATCCAGGACGGGGAGCCCGAGCCCGGTGCCGCTTTGCCGCCGGATATCATCGACACCAACGTCCACCTGTTCGACTGGCCGTTCCGTCGGCTCAAGTACGCCGGCGCGAAGGCGCTCGTGGCGAAGCTCCGCCGGCACCGCATCACCCAGGCCTGGGCGGGGAGCTACGAGGGGCTGCTGCACAAGGACCTCGACGGGGTCAACGCCCGCCTGGCCGACGAGTGCCGGGCGAACGGCGCGGGCATCCTCCTCCCCTTCGGGACCGTCAACCCGGCCTTGCCTGATTGGGAAGAGGATGTGCGCCGCTGCCACGAGCAACACCGCATGCGCGGCATCCGGCTCTACCCCTCGTACCACAATTACACGCTGGCCAGGCCGGAGCTCGCCCGCCTGTTGCGGGTGGCCCGGGAGCGGGGCTTGATCGTGCAACTGGCCGTCCGCATGGAGGACCCGCGTGTGCAACTCCCCATGACACGCACGCCGTCCGTCGACGTCGCCGGGTTGCCCGGACTGCTGGCGGAGCTGCCGACGCTCAAGTTCCAGCTCCTCAACGCGTTCAACGCCACCGAGTCGCTCCGGGGGCTGGTGGGCCGGCGGCTCATCGCACAGATCCGCGTGACGCTGGACTTCTCCCACGTCGAGGGGCAAGGCGGCCTCGGCAAGCTGATCGCCGGCGACCCCGCCAACGGCCGGCCGCCGCTGCCGGTGGAGCGCATCGTCTTCGGCTCCCACGCCCCGTTTTTCCCCTGCGAGAGCGCAGTGTTCAAGCTCTTCGAGTCGCCGCTGGGCCGACCGGACCTGGAGAAGGTGATGCGCGGCAACGCCGAACGCTTCTTGAATGGGTGAACGACACGATGGCCCCTCCCGATACCCGCTCGTTCGCGCTGAACCCGGCCGACTACGGCCTGCCCACGCGGGAACAGTTGCGGAGCCTCCGCATCTGGGACATCCATTACCACGGCCTGTGGGAGGGAGACCTCCGCAAGCACGAAGAGACGATGGTCACCGTGGACCGGATGGGGATCGAACGTGTGCTGTCGCTGGACATCGCCGGCACCCCCGCCGACCCGCTCGGCGAGCGGATGCCCGCCGACAAGAAGCAGGAGCTGCGTCGGTTCCTCGAAACGCACTCCGACCGGGTCAGCGGCCTGATCCCCGTCGATCCGTCGAACCCGGTCGGCAGCCTGCGGAAGATCGACGAGTGGATCGTCAACGGCCCGTGCGTCGGCATCAAGTACTACGGCGGCAATCCGGGCGGCGTCCGCTGCAGCCACGCGGACAACGACGTCATCATCCGCCGGGCCGGCCAGCACGACGCGCTCATTTACATCCACGCCTGGTACCAGATGGGCGGCGAGCCGCGCCGGCCGGGCGGCGCCAATCAGCCCGGCGAGTCCACGCTGGAGGATGTCGCGATTCTGGCCCGTCGCTTCCCCGACGTCTCGATGATCTGTGGCCATTCGGGCGGCGACTGGGAGCTCGGCGTGCGGGCCGTCAGGCGGCTCCCGAACGTGTACCTCGAGTTCAGCGGCTCCGACCCCCATTCCGGACAGGTCGATTTCACCGTGGCCCAGGTGGGGGTGTCCCGCCTCGTGTGGGGGGGACACGGGCCGTCGCGGTCCTACTCCACCGAGCTGGCCAAGGTGTTCGACGCGGACCTGACGCGGTCCCAGCGCGAACAGATCTTTGGAGGCAACTTGCGGCGCCTGGCCGAGCCGATTTTCCGCAGGAAGGGTTACAGGCTCTGAAACCTCTCCGCAGGTGTGTCAGTCCCCCGCAAGTTTCAAGCACCAGTCGGATCGACCTGAGTGCCAGGGTTAGCCGCCTCCCGGGCGGATGATCATCGCCGCGCCCGTGTCCTTCTCCTTCGCGGGGCGGTAGGGTTGATGGTCTGCTTCGTGACGTTGGTGACGAGCCGGGTCACCTCGATCGTCTCGGAGCGTTCCTTGTTGGGCTTCGACGGGAACGTCTTCTCCTCGCCGACCGTCCCGGGCTCCTCCGGCGCCGTACCCGGCCACAGCTCCACGACCCGCAGTTCGTCGGCGCCGCCGCGCCCGGGCGCGCACAAAAGCACCACGAGAACCGCACCGAATCGCTTCACCGTCGTTCCCTTCCGTGCCCGGTCACCGGGTCACGGTGATCCGGCCCGTCGTGCCTCGCCGCGCAGGCGATTCTTTTCACCATCGGGGGCCGCGCGGGCCGCGCGAAACGCCCCGGCGGACCCTCCGCCTGCTACCGACTTACCTCAATTGAATACCTCCGCGTGGCGCTGCCCACCCGCTCCGTCG
>DATLIF010000012.1:0-4008 GCA_035539575.1 Fimbriiglobus sp.
GCGGCGCTGCCAGGACGGCCTCCCCGGCGAGGTACCGCCGGATGTCCATCGCCAGGCCGTTGGCCGTTTCGTAGCGGCGGGTGCGGTCCTTCTCCAGGGCCTTCATCACGATCCAGTCCAGCTCGCCGCGGACGAGGCGAGCCAGCCTGGTCGGGTCGGTACCCCGGTTGGCGGCCAGGGTCGGTAAGCCGTCCGCCGTACTGAGCTTCGTGCTCGGCTTCGACGGTTCCTGCTCGCGGATCACCCGCAGCATCTCCAGCAGGCCGGCCTGTTCGAGTTCCTTGCGGCTGAACGGCGGGCTGCCGGCCAAGAGTTCGTAGAGCAGCACGCCCAGCGAGTAGACGTCGCTGCGGGTGTCGATGTCGAGCTGGTTGACCTCCGCCTGCTCGGGCGACATGTACTCCAGCGTGCCGACGATCGCCCCGAACCCGGTGACCAGTGTCTTGTCGGTGAGCGACTGCCCGGCCGCCTTGGCCACCCCGAAGTCGATCACCTTCGGCACCGGCCGGCCGTCGTACTGGGCCACCAGCACGTTGGACGGCTTGATGTCCCGGTGGATGACACCCTTTTGATGCGCGTGCTGGATGGCCTGGCAGACGGGGATGAACAGCTCCAGCCGCTGCCGGGGCGTCAGGTGGTGCTCGTCGCAGTACCTGGTGATGGGCACGCCCTTGACCAGGTCCATGACGAAGTACGGCCGGCCGGCGCCGGTCGTGCCGCCGTCCAGCACGCGGGCGATGTTCGGGTGGTCCATCAGGGCCAGGGCCTGCCGCTCGGCCTCGAACCGCGCGACCACCTGCTTCGAGTCCATCCCGGCTTTGATCAGCTTGACCGCGACCAGCCGCCTGACCGGCTCGGTCTGCTGGGCCATCCACACCGACCCCATCCCGCCCTCGCCGATCTGCTCGATGAGCTGGTACGGCCCGACCACCGTGCCGGGAGCCTCGGCGGCCGGCGGCAGATCGACGGTGGCGGCCGGGTCGGGGTCGGCGCCTTCGGCCGGACCCACGTGCGCGGCGGTGCCCACCTCCCGGTGGGCCGCCAGCAGCGCCTCCACCCGGCCGCGCAGCTCCGGCTGTCCGGCGCAGGCCCGGTCGAGGAAGGCCGGCCACTGGTCGGGCGAGTGCCGCTCCACGGCCTCCAGGAACAGTGCCTTCGTCGGGTTGGGGTCCGCGTTCATGGTGCGTGCCTTTCCCTTCTCGCGGATACGTGCGAGAACGGCGCGAAAAATGTCTCAGAAAACCCGGATCTCAGGCGGAATCCGTCCCAGGGCCGAGCCGGGCGTGCAGCCAGGCCCGCGCGTAGGTCCACTGGCGGTAGGCGCTGGCCCGGGACGTGGACAGGGCTTGCGCCGACTCCTCGACGGAGAGACCCGCGAAGATCCGGAGTTTGGCGACACCCGCGGCCTCGGGGTCTTCGGCGGCCAAGAGTGTCAGCAATTCGTCCAGGTCCAGGAGGGCGTCCGGGTCGGCCCGATCGAGCGGCTCGGCCTGGGAGAGGTCGATGCGCCTGCGCGCGCCGCCGCGCTTGTCGGTGTTCTTGCGGCGGGCGTTCTCGACGAGGATGCGGCGCATGGCCTCGGCGGCGGCCGCGATGAAGTGCCCGCGACCGTTCCAGTGCACGTGGGACTCGCCACCCACCAGCCGCAGGTAGGCCTCGTGGACCAGTGAGGTCGCCTGGAGCGTCTGTCCGGGCTTCTCCCGGGCCATCTGTGCGGCCGCCAGCTTCCGCAACTCATCGTAGACGAGCGGGAGCAGCTCCTCCGCGGCGCGGGGGTCGCCGGCCTCGATCGCGGCCAGGATCTGCGTGACGTCGGCCATGCCGCCCAGCATAGGTCGGTCGAACGCGAATCGCGAATGGAAACCGGGCATCGCCCGTCAACCCGCCACCGGACGCTTACCGAAGAGCTACGTGTCGAAGGCGAACGCCACGACCAAGAACGACACCGGAACAAAGGACGATACCGGCGGTGGGACAGACGGGCACGAGGAGCAGGGAGAGAAGTCAGATGACGATTCACGCAACGACGGCGGCACCGGGAAGAAGCCACCGCCGGCCAAGTTCAGGGCATTCCACGGTGCGGCCGACGTCGATGCGGCGCACGCCAAGATGAAATTGGTGCAACTCGCCGAGGAGATCATCAACGTGCTGCGTCAGGACCCCAATGCGACGGTGAAGGTGTGTGTGGAGATTTCCGTCGACTTCCCACACGGCGCGCCGGATCACGTCAAGCGAGCCGTGACAGAGAACGCGAACGCCCTCGGCCTGACGACGAAAGACTAGGAGTGATGGGGGATGGGCCAAGTCATACTCAGCCGCTATTACCCCGTCTCAGCGGTCTCGACGGGGGTCAATACGTTCGGCGCATTGACGCCGAACGCTCTCCCGGTCTTGACGCAATGCCCGCAGTTCACTGGTATTGGCCGGACCGCTTCAGCTGCTCTCGATGACCTCGAGTAAGGCGAAGTGCTCGGCGCGTTCCCGCGTCATGCCGCCTTCATACTCCATAATCGCCGCCCGCTCGTCCCACTTCACGAACAAATCGCCTGGGAGAGCGGCCGGCGTCACCGAGGCGAACGGCTCGAAGAGCGATTCCAGGAAAGTGATCGCGTCATATCGCATTCGAGATCCCCGTCGGTGAAGGACACTGAACGACCCTGAGAGCCCCTGAGATCGACCGGCACTGGCGCGTGCCGCTGGCCTCTGCGGTGACTTCGAGTGAATCTCAGTGGCTTTCAGTGACCTTCTCCCACGGTATCGGTGGTCCTGGATCGCTGAAGCCCAAGTCGATGCCGTAGTGACGCTGGATTTTCCTCAACAGTTCGGACGTCGCGTGACGGAAGCGTCTCTGCCCATTTGACTTTTTTGGTGCCTCAATCCCGTAGATCTTCAGTCGTCGAGTTATGCTGGTCGGGTGCCAACTTTTGAACGTCACCGGATCCCGCTGTTGCGCGCGGTCGAGTAGCTCACTCGGGGTCGGCGCGGTGCCATCGCGGATCGCCTCGGCTAGCAATTCGAGCAGGGACTCGTCGGCCTCCGGCACCGAGTCGTCCCTCGCGGTCTCGACGGACGTGAGGGCGAACTTCCTCACGAGCTCCAATAACCGCCCCACGCCACGCGACTCCAACCAGTGTGCGAGGGCGAGTAGGGGTTGCCAGAGCTCGAAGTTCCGACCGTTAATACCCTCAGGAACCACGTCCTGCTTGGAGGCGAGTCCCAGCCACACGACCCCGTTCTGCAGAGAGGGCGTGAAGGTCGTCACGGAGCCGCGCCCAAGTCGTCGGCTCGCCGTCGATCCGGCGCTTGGGCTTCACCGACTCCGCGCCCGCCCGGAACATCATGACCGGTATACACCGGCTCGCCCTCGGCCCAAGCAACGGCCGAAACCGACCCCCAGCCTCTTCCCGAACTGAGAACATCCCTGCCCGGCCACCTGGCCGGGCTTTATCGTGGCTTCCGCAACTCACCCCGCCGCGATCGCACCAGCCGGACCGGCGCGAACCCGGCGGCGTCCTGCCCAACCTCAACTGCGACCGCATCGAGCGACCCGTGGCCGGGGCTCACTCCACGGCCCGGCCTTTCTACCCCGAGGTTGCCGGCTTCCCGGCATGTTTACCACCCGCCAGCACCCCGCCCTAAGCGGTCCCCCCGCCCGAAACACGTCGGGGCAGTGCCGCACCGGCCGAGGAGCGCGGCGACCGCTCCCGCGAGGTCGGGGTGCCGCGCCCGCAACTCGGCCGCGCCCGGGACTCGCCCCGCGGCCGCCGCCGCCGGGTACTCCGCCAGCACCAACTCCCCCACGACCATCCCGTCGGACCCCGGCCACGCCACCCACCCGGACGCGAGCAGGTAGCCGGCCAGTAACTCCGCCACACTGCTCGAAGTCTCGGACATGGCCGCCTCGGATTTCGCGGGCCGCGGGGTGGTCAGCAGCACACCCCGCCCAGGCTGCCCCGCAGCCCCTCCCAGAACCGCGCCCAGAACCCGCGGCCGGGCCTGACCTTGCTC
>DATLIF010000013.1:0-2228 GCA_035539575.1 Fimbriiglobus sp.
GATGCCGTTGTTCTCCACAACGACGGTCCCCACCCCGCCGCCCTGGTCGGTGATGTCGGCGGTGAGGGTCGCCGTCGGTTCGGTCGGTGCGCGGCCCTTCGGGGGGACGAGTTTTACGAGCGGGGGCTTGCTCCGGCCGAGCGGTTTGGTCGGGAACGGCCTCTCGCCCCGCCACACCTCGGCCAGCAGACCGGGGCGAAATCCCTCCGCGAAATACTGATCGACTTCGCCGAAACCACCCTTCAGGAAGCGGTATCCGAGGGCGCGCCGCCCGCCCTCGGACCCGTCGAAGAATCCGTCGGGGCTGACCGCGGCCCAGTTCTTCCCGGTGCCATCGGTGGTGAGGGTGAGCACTTCGCGGCCGGTGGTCAGGTCCCAGAGCCGGGCCGTGCCGTCGCGGGAGGCGGTGAGCATCGTCTGCCCGTCGGGCCGGGGCAGGATCGACAGGATTTCCGCGCCGTGGCCGACGAACGTGCGGGCGTGCGCCCCCGTGGCCGCGTCCGACATGATGACCAGTTCTTCCCGCTCACCGGTGATGACCCGTCGCCCGTCCGGGGTGAACGCGGCCGAGTGGATGTTGACCGTGTGCCGGGCGGTGCGGGTGACCCGCGTGCCGGCGGCGACATCCCACACCGTCCCCGTGTCGTCGGACGAGCCGGTGACGAGCCGTCGGCCGTCGGCGCTGAAGGCGACGCAGTTGACGTCCTCCCGATGGCCCCGCAATGCAAAGGTCTGCTTGCCGCTGGCGGCGTCCCAGAGCGTGGCGGTGGCGTCCGATGATGACGTCGCCAACGTCTTGCCATCCGGGCTGTACGCGACGCAGAGGACGTTCCGCCACTTCAACTTGTGAATCGGTTCGCCGGTGTCCGTCTCCCAGTGGATCGCCAGTCCCTCGGGGGAGCCGGTGAGGAACCGCTTGCCGTCGGGGGCGAACGCGACCGACACAACCGCCCCGGTGTGGCCCTTGTAAGTTCGCACCGGCTTGCCGGTCTCGACGTCCCAGAGCACCGCGGTGGTGTCGGCCGACCCGGACAGGAGAAACTTGCCGTCCGGACTGAACGAGACCGACAGGACGGGCTTCTGGTGGCCGGTGAGTGTCCGTACCGGCCGGCCCGCGGCGGTGTCCCACAGCACCACCGTGCGGGCTTCTAAGCCGAGGGCGATGTACTTGCCGTCCGCCGACACCGCCGCCGAGTTGATCGGGACGAGCGGCTGTGCCCCGATGACGGTGGCCTTTTCCGGACCGGGTTGAGGAACGGCCACGCGGACTTGCTGCCCGCCGGTGACGTCCACGAGCCGCTCGTCCGTGCCGCCGTCGGCGAACTGTACGACGACCTTGACGCGGCGGATTTCCCCCGGCTTGAGGTCGCCGACCGTGACGGTCTGCGGTTCGTCAACCGCCTTGCCGTCCGCGGTGGCCTTCGCGCCGGCGGGCAGCCGGAGTTCCAGCGTCGCCGTCCGCGGCGGGTCTTGCGCCGTCAGGAAGAAGGCACTGACGACAAGGAGGGGCACGCTGAGCATGGGAACGCTGCTCGGGATGTGATTGCGACGCCGCCGGCGGGTTCGGGGGACACCGCCGGCGGCGTCGCGGTTGATCGGCCCGTCACTCCAGGCCGTCGAGTACGCCGGTGCTATCGCCGAGCTTGTCGGCCTTCGCCCCCGCCCGGCCGAGCATCGCCAGCCACAGGTTGTTCAGCGGGGTTTCGGTCTTGTAGCGCACGTGGCGGCCGGTCTTGATCGTGCCCCCGCCCCGGCCGACCAGCAGCATCGGCAGGTCGTGGTGGGCGTGCCGGTTCGGGTCGGCGATGGCACTGCCGAATGCGATCATGCAGTTGTCGAGGAGCGTTCCGTCACCCTCTCTGACCGATTTGAGTTTGCCCGTCAGGTACGCGAGCTGCGACACCAGGTAGGTGTTGATGAGCTTCAGCTTGTCCAGATTGTCCTGCCGGTTCATGTGGTGGGAGATGGTGTGGTGCCCCTCGTTCACCCCGACCATGCGGTACTTCTGCTCGCTCCCTTCGCGGCCGAGCATGAACGTGCTGATCCGCGTGGTGTCGGTCTGGAACGCGAGGACCATCAGGTCGCATAGCAGGCGAATGTGCTCGGTCAGGTCGGCCGGCACCCCCGCCGGGCGGGACACGTCGTCGGGCAGCACGGACGGGGTGAGCGGTTCCACGCGGGTGATCCGCTTTTCCAGTTCCCGCACGCTCGACAGGTACTGGTCCAGT
>DATLIF010000014.1:0-8733 GCA_035539575.1 Fimbriiglobus sp.
CGGTGCGGCCGATGAGGGTGGGCCTCGAAGACTCGACCCACCCTACTTCTTCTCGTCCTTGTGGTCCTTGTGCTCCTTCGGTGCCGGCGTGGCTGCTGGCTGGACGCCGCGGCCGGCGTTCGACAGCCGCGCCCGCTCGACGGACGTGGCTGGCGGCACGACCGCGTCCTTGCGAACCGGCAGCTTGAGCTTCCCCTCGGCCACCATCTTGATCGCGTCGTTGATCGGCACCCGGGCGATCTTCTTGCCCTCGTCGGCCCACCCGTACTGGGCCAGCACCTTCTCGCCGCGGACCGGGTCGAGGAAGAAGCCGACGTAGTTCTCTGGCCGCAGGTCCTCTGGCCGCAGGTCGCGGGGGTTGTTCCCCGCCGGGTCGGCCAGCTTCGACCGGTAGTGCGGCGGATCCTCGGTGCCGTCGGTCTTGTTCAGGGTCTGGTAGAGCCCCTCGCGGCGCGGCTGTGCGGTGCCGGTCGCCTGCTCGCCGGGCGGCGGCTCCGGCCGGGTGGAGCTGACCTGGCCGATTCGGGCGTTCCAGTCCGCGGTGTTCATCGCGGTCGCCTGCGGGTTCTCGCGCTTGGCACGCGCCACCGCGGCGTCCTGGCCGCTCATGGTCATGGCGAACAGCCACGTGACCAGCAGGTAGGCCACCACCAGCACGGCCACCACCGCGGCTGGCACGTACAGGATGCTGCGGACCTGGAACCGGTCCGGCTCGTGCCCGGCGCGGACGCTGAGTTCGTTGGCGCCGGGCGGGCCGGTCTCGTGCGCCGGGCCGCCGGACCCCGACAGCGAAACCAGCATCGCCGTCAGCGGATTCTCTTCGTGCGGCGGCTGGTTCTGCGGGTGAATGTTGGCCATCGCTCACTCCCTCCGGTCGGAGGTTTCGTTCGTCTTCTCTGTAGTCCGCTCGCTCCGCGAGCGGGCTCCACTTGTGTCGTTCTCACCGGCACGGGCGAGCCGCCGACGCCAGTCGGCGGGGGTCGGGTCGCATCACCCGCCGACTGGCGTCGGCGGCTCGCCACACCGGGACTAGTGTCCGCCCCAGGTCGCCAGGAACTCGGTCTCGCGGTTCTCCGGCAGCAGCGGGCGGGTGCCGAGCTGCGCGGCGTACACCAGACCCCAGACGCCGAACAGCCCGACGACCGCGGCCAGTGCCATCGGGGCGTGCAGCCCGCCGTCGGGCCGCGGCAGGGCCGGCACGATCCACCACACCACGTCCAGGGCGCACACGGTCAAGAGCAGCCACGCCATCCGCCGCATTGCCCGCGGGCTCGTCTTCACTTCGCGGAACAGGAAGACGATGAACGGCAGGAACCAGTGGAACGCCATCAGGATGTAGGCCAGAACCTCCCACCCGTGGTCGCCACGCTTGCGGTAGTAGGTGATCTCCTCCGGCAGGTTGCCGGCCCAGATCAGCATGTACTGGCAGAACGAGGCGTACGCCCAGACCATCGTGAACCCGAACAGCAGCGTGCCGATGTCGATGCGGAACTTGTCCTTGACGATCGCCAGCACGTCCGGCTTGCCGGCGTTGAGGGCGTAGAAGGTCAGCACCCCGATGCAAATCGCGCTGATGAAGCTGTTCATCCCGAACACGACCGGGAACATGCTCGACGCCCAGGTCGGCTCGACCGACATGACCCAGTCGGTGATGGCGAACGTGCCGCTGAGCCCCCAGGCGACCACGCCAGGGCCGGAGATGGCCTTGAGGTTGTACTGGGCGTTCGCGTCGTCGCTCTCCTCGGCGCGCCGGCCCCACTTGTTGAGCAGGTGGATGATCGTGTACCAGAGGGCGAAGTACAGCACGAACCGGACGATGAAGAACGTCGGGTTGAGGTAGTCGTGGATCTTGTGCTGGTTCTCCTCGACGGCCAGCTCGGGCATGCCCTTGGCGGCGGCGATGTTCGCGGCCGTGTCGCTGGTCCAGGTCTTGTCAGCCCACCAGAACGGGGAGGCCGTCTCGGTCGCCGACGCCGACCCGGCGCTGTCGTGGGCAGGGACGCTGATGAACAGGCTGACCACGATCGGTAGGCCCAAGAGCGCGACCACCGGCAGGGTGCGGGTGGCGGCCTGGAACGACCGCCGCAGCACGAGTTGCCAGCTCGCGGTCGTCAGGTAGCCGATCATCAGCAGCGACATGGACCCGAACGGCAGGAACAGGATGAACACCCACCCGACCAGGTAGGCCAGGAAGAAGTCCTGCGTGCCGTGGTGCGACATACCGAGGTTGACGAACCCGAGGACCAGGTACGCGCCGATGCCGACCGCGGCGGCGATCAGGGCAAGCCGGCGGACCGCGGACGCGTCCGTCGCGGGGACCGTGACCGGCCCGTTGGCGTGGTGGTGGCCGTCGTGGTGGGTGGCCGTGCTCACTTCTTCCCCCCCGCCTTCAGTTTCGCTTGCCCCTCGCCGGAGAGCTGCGACTCCGGGACCTTCTGGCTCAGTTGCAGCGTCCGGACGTAGGCGACGACCCGCCACCGGTCGGCCGGGTTCTGGATCTGGATGTCGTGGGCCGGCATGCCGGCGAACCCCCAGGTGATGACCTGGAAGATGTACCCGACCGGAACCTCGTCGAGCCGGACCGTCTTGCCGTACTGGAAGAACCCGCGCGAGTGGCCGGCCGGCAGACCCGTGTACTTCGGCTGGCCGTCCTGGCCCAGGGTGGACCAGTCGTTCTCTTTGCCGGCCGGGTCGGCGTGATACGACGGCGGCCGCAGGAACCCGCGCTCGAAGATCTTGCCGTTGCCGTACCCGGCCGCCCCGTGGCACAGGGCGCACGCGGCGGTGTAGAGCACCTGGCCGCGCTTCAGGTCTGCCTCGGTCATGGCGAACGGCAGCTCGTTGACGAAGTTCTCGACCTTGTCCGGGGCGCCCAGCGGCGGGGTGCTCTCGGCCTTCGGGTCGGCGGCGCCCTCGCCGAACTTCCCGCCGGTGTGGTTCTTCTTGCCCTCCGCGGTCAGCCACGTGACCAGCGGGTCGCCGTCGAGCGCCTGGTTACGGTGGATGACACCGCGCTCCAGCGGCCGCGCCGACTGGCGGTCGGCGAACACGTCGCTGGTCTCGTACGGCCGGTGGGCCGGCTGGTCGGCCATCCGTTGCTGGCAACCAGAGCTAAAAGTTAAAAATGCAAAGTTCAAAATTGAAGCAGCCAGGACGGCCTTCATTTTTAACTTTGAACTTTGCATTTTGAACTCGCCGAAGGCGGTCATTCCGGCACCTCCGCGATGCTGGCCGGGTTGAGCGTGGCCAGGAACTCCCGCGTCCGCTGCGGGTCGAACTGCGGGTCCACCGCCTCGATCACCAGGAAGAACCGGTCCCGGCTCGCCCGGGCGAACTGCGGCACGTTGAACACCGGGTGGTACGGCTGCGGCAGCCCGCACAGCGCCAGCAGGCCGAACAGACCGCTCATCGACGCGGTCAGCACCAACAGCTCCCAGGTGATCGGCACGAACATCGGCCACGAGAAGAACGGCTTGCCGCCGACGTTCAGCGGGTAGTCGATCCCGTTGAGGTAGTACTGGAGCAGGAACCCCAGCGTCGCCCCACACAGCCCACCGATGAACATGATCGCCCCGATCTCCGACCGCGGGAAACCCATCGCGTCGGCGACCTCGGCGACCGGGTACGGCGAATACCCGTCCATCCGGTCGTATCCGGCCTGCTTGGCGGCCTGGGCGGCCGCGACGAGTTGGTCCGCCGTCTCGAACTCCGCCATCAGGCCGTACAGGCCCTCGGACGGGTCGATCGGGTCGTACTCGCGGGCCGCCCCGTTCGCTAGTGTGGTGCTCACTTGGCGTTCTCCATCACGGAGTGGCCGTCCCGCCCGCCCTGCCGGGCCGGCAGCAGCTCCCGCATCTCGGTGATCGAGATCATCGGCAGGAACCGCACGAACAGCGTGAACGCGGTCAGGAACAGCCCGAACGACCCGGCCAGCGTCAACCAGTCCCACGCCGTCGGGGCGTAACGGCCCCAGCTACTGGGCAACTGGTCGCGGGTCAGGGTGATGACGATCACGTAGCGCTCGAACCACATCCCGATCTGCACGAACGTGGCGATCGCGAACAGCGCGAACTCGTTCACCCGCAGCCGCGGGATCCACAGCAGTTGCGGGATCACCAGGTTGCACGTCAACAGCGCCCAGTACGACCACCCATACGGGCCGAACATCCGCTCCATCGAGGTCTGCACCTCGTAGATGGAGTGGCTGTAGATCGCCATCCACAGCTCGCAGAAGTACCCGTAGCAGACCAGCATCCCGGTCCCGAGCATCACCTTCGCGGAGGCGTCCAGGTGCTTGTCGGTGATGAAGTCGTGCATCTTGTAGATGCGCCGCAGCGGGATCGCCAGCCAGATCACCATCGCGAACCCGCTGAAGATCGCCCCGGCCACGAAGAACGGCGGGAAGATCGTCGCGTGCCACAGCGGCACAATCGCCACCGCGAAGTCGAACGACACTACCGTGTGGACGCTGAACACCAGCGGCGTGCCCAGCCCGGCCAGGCACAGGTACAGCTTCTCGTACCGACGCCAGTGCCACGCCGACCCACGCCAGCCCAGCGCGAAGATGCCGTACACCGTCCGTTGCAAGCGCGTCCGGCCGACGTCCCGCAGCGCCGCCAGGTCCGGGATCAGGCCGACGTACCAGAACACCAGCGACACGGTGAAGTACGTCGTCACCGCGAACACGTCCCACGTCAGCGGGGACCGGAACTGCGGCCACATCCCGAAGTTCACCGGCACCGGGTAGAGCCAGTAAAAGAGCCACGGCCGGCCCATGTGGATCAGCGGGAACATGCCGGCGCAGGCCACCGCAAAAAGCGTCATCGCCTCCGCGAACCGGTTGATCGACGTCCGCCACTTCTGGTGCATCAGCAAGAGGATCGCGGAGATCAGCGTCCCGGCGTGGCCGATGCCGATCCACCACACGAAGTTGACGATCGCGAAGCCCCACGCGACCGGCTGGTTGATCCCCCAGATGCCGACGCCCGCGTAGAACAGGTACAGCAGGGCGATCCCCAGCCCGTTGAGCAGGCCGAACCCCAGCGCAAACCAGATCCACCAGCCGCGCGGCGTCTCATCCTCGGTCACCACCGTGGCGATCTTGTCGCCCAGGGTGCGCAGGTCGTGGCTGCCGCCGATCACCCCTTCCGGGTGCGGCGGGTACTGGCCGTTGCCCTCGTGCGGGCCGTGGGTCGTCTCGGTCACCGTTGCCATGACGTCAGGCCCCCTTCGGCATGGCCGGGTTCGGATTGCGGATCTGCGCCAGCCAGCTCGTCCGCGGCATTGTGTTCTGCTCGGCCAGCACCCCGTAGCTGTGCGGCTCGGCCTTCCACCGCAGCACCTGGCTCTGCGGGTCGTTGACGTCCCCGAACGCGATCGCCCCGGTCGGGCAGGCGGCCTGGCAGGCCGTCACCACCTCGCCGTCGAAGATCTTCGGCCGCCCGTTGGCGTCCTTCGGCCGGGTCTGGAACTCCCGCTCCGCCTCGATCTCGGCGTTGCGGATGCGCTGCACGCAGTACGTACACTTCTCCATCACCCCGCGCTGCCGCACCGTCACCTCGGGGTTGTTCACCAGCTTCAGGCTGCCGGTCGAGTAGTCGGTGAACTGCAGGAAGTTGAACCGCCGCACCTTGTACGGGCAGTTGTTCGAGCAGTACCGGGTGCCGACGCACCGGTTGTAGACCATGTCGTTGAGCCCGTCGGCGCTGTGAACCGTCGCCCCGACCGGGCAGACGACCTCGCACGGCGCTTTCTCGCAATGCACGCACATCATCGGCTGGAAGTGGGTGCGGATCGCCGCCGACCGCTGCACCTGCTCCTCCCGCCCCGACCACCGCGTCTGCCGGCCGCCCAGCTCGTCGGACATGACCTCGGTTCCGGGGATCGAGAAGTACCGGTCGATCCGCAGCCAGTGCATCGCCCGGCCCCGGCTCACCTGGTTCTTGCCGACGACCGGCGTGTTGTTCTCTGACACGCAGGCGATCACGCACGCCGAGCACCCGGTGCAGGCCCCCAGGTCCACCGCCATGCCCCAGCGGCGATAGCTCTTGTTCGCCTCCTGCCCCTTCACCTGCTGCGGGTAGTCGGGGTACAGGCTCAGCGGGATGATCCGCGAGTCGTGCGGCCCGTGGTGGGCGTGGTCGTCCTTCTTCTCGCCGCCGTGGTGGTCGTCGTGCGGGTACGGGTACTTCGGGCCATCCGGGCCGTACAACCGCTCCCAGTCCTCCTGGGTGCCCGGCGTCGGCCGCGGAGTACAAGGACATCCGGGCGCTGACGCCGGCGGGAGCTGGGCGAAGTCGTGGTGCTTGGCGAACTGCTCGGCCGTGGCGTGGCGGACTGGCCGGCGGCTCTCCATGAAGGCGTAGCTGTTCGTACACGCCAACTGGTACTTGGTCCCGGTCGCCTGGCTCGCCGTCAGGTCGCCGCCGATGGACTGCGAGTCGCTCGCCCGCAGCTTGTAGGCGTTGAACCCGGCCGGTTTGCCATCCGGGGTTCCGCTGCGGCCCGACCGCTCACGGCCGTAGCCGCCGTGCAGCGTCACGCAGTCGTCAGCGTGGCCCGGCACGATCAGCACGGCGGCGGTGAGCGTCCGGCCGTCGAGCTTCAACTCGACCGTGTCCGCCTCGGTGTTGCCGTTCTCGCCGCCGGTCCACGGGTAGCTGATGCCGCAGCCCAGCGCCGCGGCCATCTTCGGGCTGACGATCGCCGCGTTGTCCCAGGTCAGCTTGGTGATCGGCTTGGGCAACTCTTGCAGCCAGCCGTTGTTGGCGAACCGGCCGTCGTAGACGGTCGGGTCCGGCCGGAACTGGATTTCCAGCCCCTTGATTTCCGGGCCGGTGAACGCCTTGTCGGACAGCGCGTCGAGCTTGACCGCGCCAACCGTGGCCGGCTTGGCGGCGCTGTCCGGGACGACCCCGTTCTTGATCGCCTGCTGCCACCACCCGTCGAACTCGCCGGACTTCGACCCCGCGTCGTAGACCTTGCGCCAGGTGGCCTTCACCAGTTCCAGCGCCTCGGTCTGGTTGACCTCGCTCTGGCCGGCGGCGGTGCCCATGATCCCGGACGCCACGCGGACCAGTTCCGCGGCCAGTTCGACCGGCGCCTTGCCGCCGTACAGCGGGGCGATGAGCGGCTGCTGGATGGTCGCGGTGCCGTCGAAGGTGCGGACGTCGCCCCAGGTTTCGAGGTAGTGGGCGGCGTTGATGTGCCAGTTGCACAGGGCCGCCGTCTCGTCCTGGTACAGCCCGTAGTGGATGCGGGTCCGCACCTTGTCGGCGGCGGACAGCGCCTGGGCGAACTCCAGCTCGGCCGGGGCGTCGAACGCCGGGTTGACCTCCACGAACAGGACCAGGTCCACCTGCCCGGCCTTCATCTCGGCCGTGAGTTCGGCCAGCCCCGCGGCCCCGGCCTTGACCCGACCGGCGACCGCCTCCGCCGGCTGCGGCTCGACCGGCTCGGTGAAGGTCACGGTCTGCCCGATCGCCCCGAGCTTCTCGTTGATGGCGTGGGCGAGCAGGTGGACGGCCGGCGGCTGCGTGTCGCCGACGACCACCACCGCGGTGCCCTTGTTGGCGGTCAGGTCGGCGGCGAGCGGGTCGATCCACTGCTTCGCCAGGTCCGGCAGGTTAGTCGGGGCCGTCACCCCGGCGACGCCGAGTTTCGCGGCCAGCGCCCGGGCGAACGCCTCGACCTGGCTGGGCTTCAGTGGCAACCGGTGGTCGGCCACGCCGCCGGTGCTGGTCGGCATCGACTCGACGGCGTACAGGCGGTTCAGCGCCTTCGCCCCGACGCCGTCCTTGAGGTTCAGCGACGCCTCGACCTCGCGGACCTTGCGGTTGGCCATGAACTGCCGGGCATACCGCACGTCGGCCGGGTTGCTCGCCGCCAGGAAGTCCGAGTCCAGGGCGAGGGCGACCTTGACCTTGTCGAAGTGGTAGACCGCGTTGACCGGCTGGCCGAAGCCGGCGGCGGCGGCCCGGCTCGCGTTGGCGGTGCCGAACGGCTCGTACTTTACCCACTTCGCCTGCTTGAAGCGGCCGAGGAACTCGGCGACCAGCCCGGCGAAGGTCGGCGAGGTGGTCGGCCCGGTGACGACCCGGATGCCGGCCCCCTGCTTGTCGCGCTGTTGGCCCAGTTCGTCGCGCAGCGCGTCGAGCACCCGGTCGATGCTGGTGCCGACGTTGCGGTTGAGGCACTCCTTGGACCGGTCCGGGTCGTACACGCCCAGCACCGACCCCAGCGCGTAGATGTTGGCCGCGCCGAGGCTGGCCGGGTGGCCCGGGTTGCCCTCGACCTTGGTCGGCCGGCCCTCGTGGCTGCGGACCAGCACGCCCAGCCCGACGCCGCCGGCCTGCGGCATGGCGGTGGCGAAGAACAGCGGGACGTTCGGGACGATTTGCTCGGGCTGCTGGACGTACGGCACGACGGTCCGCGGCGAGGCGGGGCGGACCGACGGGTTACATCCGGCCCCAGCCAGGGCGGCCGACGCCCCCATCAGGGTGAGGAACTTGCGGCGGCTGATCGGGTCGAGCCACTCGGCGGCGTCCTCGGGGAACTCGTCGCGCATCAGCTCGCGGAACCGGTCGGAGTCCAGCCACTGCTCGACGGACTGCCACATCTCCGGTTCCGGCCGGCCGGTGCTGTCCAGTTCGGGGGGCATTCGTGCGTCCTCGGAGCCGTCGTGTCTTCTTGTCTTGTAGGGTGGGTCGAGTCTTCGAGGCCCACCGTCTGCGC
>DATLIF010000015.1:0-40652 GCA_035539575.1 Fimbriiglobus sp.
GTACCGGCCGGCACCCCGCCGGGCGCCGCCCCGCCGGCCGGTACCCCGCCGGGGGCGGGCCTTCCGGGTGCGGCCCCGCCGGCCACCACCCCGGGCGCGGGCACCGGGTTCGCCGCCGCGCTGCCGACCGAGAAGGCGACTTTCTGTGTCGTCCTGAAGCGGTCCGGCGCGGCCCGGACCCCAGGGGCACCAGGCGCCCCGGGCGGCGCCCCCGACAGGCCGTAACCGCTCGCACCGGAAACGGAGCTGGCCCGCGGGTTTGAACCCGCGGGCCAGCTCCGTTCGTCAACTCCTGTTACCTCGCAGCGTGGACGTTGACCATCGACTCGGCCAGCCGCGTCAGCTTCTCGTCGGTCGCCTTCTCCTCGTTGAGCGTCTGACCCAGGATGTTCTTGGCGTCCGTCATCCCGAGTTGATCGGCCCACGCGCAGAGGGTGCCGTAGGTGGCGATCTCGTAGTGCTCGACCTTCTGGGCGGAGGCGATCAACCCGGCGTCCCGGGCGTCCGGCTCGGCGCTCATCGCGATGATCTCCTCGCCCTCCTCGATCAACCCCTCCATCGCCTCGCAGGTGTTGCCGTCCAGTTCGCAGTCGCACGCCCGTGCGACCTGTTCGAGCCGCCGGACCTGCTGCTCCGTCTCGCGCAGGTGCTGCTCGAACCCGGCCTTGAGCTGGGCGTTGTCGGCGGCCCTGGCCATCTTCGGCAAAGCCTTGGTGAGTTGCGTTTCCGCGCTGTACGCGTCCTGGAGCAGATCGACGAACATGTCCTTCAGGTTCTTGGCCGCCATGCGGTGTCTCCTCAGTGTAAGCGGGCGACCCCAAATTCGACGCAAACCCCGCGCCGGGGTCACGAGCCTGCGACCGCCTCCCGCGGCAACGGCGGCTGGCCGATCACCGGCGTCTCGTTGTTCGCCGCGGCTGCCCGATCCGGCAAGGTGGTGAAAACGTCGGGCAACTTGCCACGGCTGTCCCGCCCCTTGACCCGCCGCGGGCCGACGCCGCCGGCGTCCGGCATGACCCACCGGTTGACCAGTCCGGCCAGGTCGGCCATCAGGTTCGGGCAGACGGCATGGGCGACGACGGCCAGCTTCGCGGGCAAAGTGATGACCAGTTCGGCGTCCCCACGGGCCGCGGCCCGCAGGATCTGCCGGGCCGCCCGGTCGCCGCTGATCGACAGCCCCGGCATGCCGGCCCCCGCCGCGAACCAGGCGTACTCCTCCTCGTGGCGGCCCTTGAACTCGGCCTGGACGTGGCTGCCGGTCCGCATCAGCCCGGGGACGACGGTCGTCACCTTCACCCCGTGTTCGGCGAGTTCGGCGCGCAGCCCTTCGGACAGCCCGACCGTCGCGAACTTGCTGCCGACGTACGGGAGCATATGTGGGACCGCGACCTTGCCACCGAACGACGTGATGTTGACGATGTGCCCGCCGCGCCGGGCCTTCATCTCCGGGATGACTTCGAGGCAGGCGTGGAGCGTCGCCCAGTAGTGGGTCCGCATGGCCTGCTCGAAGTCCTCCAGCCGCATCTCCTCCAGCGGGCCGACGCCGATGATCCCGGCGTTGTTGACCAGCACGTCGATGGAGCCGAGCCGCTGCCGGGCGACGGCGACCAATTCGCGGACTCGGGCCGGGTCGGTCACGTCGCACTCGATCGCCACGACCCGGCCGCCGCGGGCCTTCAGGTCTTCGTAGGCGCGACCCAACTCATCGGCGTCGCGGGCGCAGACGGCCAGCCGCGCCCCGGCATCGGAGAGGTGCCGGGCCAGCAGCAGCCCCAGCCCGCGGGAGCCGCCGGTGATCAGCACGTTCTTGTCACGGAAGTACTCGACCCCCGGGTTCGTCAACGCCCGGTAGGCCCAGTAAGCGCCCGCGCCCACAGCGGCCAGCGTCAGTGTTCGGTTCATCGTGGTTCTCCTGGGAGCGCGGCCATCCCGGCCGCCCTTGCTACGCGAGTGGGTGCGCAGCGAGAACGGCAGGGAGTTCCTTCGAACTGTAATGGGCGCAGGGCCGGGACGGCCGCGCTCCCGGGGAGCCGTGGCCGCCCCGCCCGTCGGGGTTACTTCTTGTCGAGTCGCTCGTGGATCTTCTTGGCCATGTCCAGGTGATCCTTGAGAGCCGGCAGAGTCTTCTCGGCGAAGTCCTTGAGCTTCTCGTTCTTCAACTCCCGGCCGGCCTGGGTAAACAGCTTCACGTCCTTCTCGTGGTCGTCGATCATGTGCTTGACGAACATCTTGTCGAAGTCCGCTCCCTTGTAGTCGCGGATCATATCGACGTGCCGCTGCTGTTCCGGCTCCGGCTTCATCGGGGCGGGGATGTTCGCCTCCTTGGCGATCTTCGCCAGCTCCTCGTTCACCTTGGTGTGGTCGGTGATGATCGACTCAGCGAACTTCTTGACGTCCGGGTCGGACGCCCGGTCCTTGGCGATCTTGGACATCTCGACATTGGCCAGGCCGCTGCTGGCCGCCTTCTTGACGAAGTCCGCGTCGGTCAACGGCTTCTCGTCGCCCTTCCGCTCCTGGGCCCCGGCGACAACCGCGAACGCCAGCACCAGGGCCACCCCGCCGATCCGAAACCTAGTCTGCATGGCCGATCCTCCTGCTTGTTGAAACGACACCCACCCGGGGGCGATCGGGCCGTGAACCGACCCGGCAATTCGGATGCCGGTCCGCACCTCCGTCGGGATCAGGCAGCCGGATTCCGTGGGGCGCGAACGCCCGTGCGCAACGGCAGCAAAAAGACGGCCGGGGCAGCATCGTGCGATGCGCCCCGGCGGGAGGATAGGTGTCTTGAAGCGGGAACCGGCGTGAGGGTCGAGGTGAGGTCCGGCCGCGGCCGGGATCAGGGTTTCAGCACCACCTTGGTGCACTCGTCCTTCTCTCGCAGGAACAAACGATACGCGTTCGGGGCCTCCGCCAGGTTGAACCGATGAGAGATCACGAACGACGGATCAATCTCCCCCTGCTCGACGCGGGCCAGCAGCGGCTTCAAGTAGCGATGCACGTGTGTCTGGCCCATCTTGAAGGTCAAACCTTTAGCAAATGCTGCGCCGAACGGGATCTTGTCCAGCAACCCGCCGTACACCCCGGGGACCGACACCGTCCCGCCCTTGCGGCAGGCCATGATCGCCTGCCGCAGCACCGTCGGCCGGTCGGTCGCGAGCATGAAGTTCACCTTCACCCGGTCGTAGAGCGCCCCAAGCGTCGTGCCGTGGGCCTCCATCCCGACCGCGTCGATGCACGAGTCCGGCCCACGGCCGCCGGTCAACTCGTCGAGCCGATCGAGCACGTCCACCTCCTCGGAGTTGATCGTCTCGGCCCCGCACTCCTCGCGGGCCTTCCGCAGCCGGCCCTCGACGAAGTCGATCCCGATCACCTTGGCGGCCCCGAGCAGGTACGCGCTCTTGATGGCGAAGAGGCCCACCGGCCCGCAGCCCCAGACGGCGACGACGTGCCCCGGGCGAATGTCGCAGTTCTGCGCCGCCATGTACCCGGTCGGAAAGATGTCGGTCAGGAACAGCACCTTCTCGTCGGGCAGGTGGGACGGGATCTTGATCGGCCCCACGTCGGCGAACGGCACTCGGACGTACTCGGCCTGCCCGCCGGCGTACCCGCCGTAGGCGTGCGAGTACCCGAACAGCGCCGACCCGGAGTACCCGGTGGCCTTCTCCAAGAGGCCGGCGTTGGGGTTGGTGTTGTCGCACAGCGACCAGAGCTGATCCTTGCAGAGCAGGCAACTCCCACACGCGATGGTGAACGGGACCACCACCCGGTCGCCGACCTTGAGGTTCCGTACCTCCGGCCCGACCTCGACCACCTCGCCCATGAACTCGTGGCCGAGGATGTCGCCGGCCATCATGGTCGGGATGAACCCGTCGTACAGGTGCAGGTCCGACCCGCAGATGGCGGTGGACGTGACCTTGAGGACGGCGTCGTGCGGGTTGATGACATGGGGGTCCGGGACCGTCTCGACCCGAATGTCCCGGACGCCGTTCCAGCAGACCGCTTTCATGGGTGCTCCAAGCAGTAGCCAGTGGTCAGTGGCCAGTGGCCTGAGAAGTAACGGTATTAGCCGGCCACTGGCCACTGACCACTGACCACTTTCCCCTTAACGACGCCCGCTCGGCTGGCCCTTGACGGTGGGGATCTCCCCCGCCTCGGCGAGTTGCTTGAACCGCCGCAGGTCGGCGCGGATCTGCTGGCTCGGCTCCTCGCCGAAGAGCGACGCGATCCACCCACCGAGCTTGCCGGCCGGCGGGTCGTACTTGAGCGTCACCCGCACCTCGGTCCCGCGGTTGCCAGGCGCCGGGGTGAAGTGGACTGACCCGGCGGTGTTCACGTCCGAGCCGGGCAGCGACTGCCAAGCGATCACCTCGCCCAGCTTCTCGTTGACGATCTCGGCGTCCCACTCGACGGACAGTCCCAGCGGCGCCTTGGCCACCCAGTGCGACTTGCCGCCGCCAAGCATCGTCACCTCCTTGAGGTGCTCCATGAACCGCGGCAACCGGTCGAACTGCCGCCACATGCCGAATAACTCACCGGCCGGCTTGTTGACCGTCATCACCTCCTCGACCTTGAACCCGTGCCCGGCGGCGACGCCGTGCCGGTCGGAGTCCGCATTAGTGCTGACCCCGAGCGCCTGGTAGGCGAGGCAGGAGCCGGTCGCCCCGCGGAGCATGAGCGCCCCGCCGACGAACGGTAGGAGCACACCCGCCAGCCCGCGGCAGGTGAGGCCGTAGCCGAGCAACGCTGCCCCGCCGGCCAGCGACACCAATCGCTCCGCGTCGCCGACGTTTGCGGGCATCAAGGACCGGGTGTGCGGCTCGGGTCGCTCGGCCCGGCCGGGGTGACCGGTAAGGCCGGTGGCCGACTTCGCTATGACATCTGTAACTGTGGTGGGCATGACCACCTCCGCGGGGTTGTGGGTTCGGTTACCGTCCCAGACAGGGGAAGTGAGCAACGCATGTGCCGGGCTCGACGCGAACGGCGAATCCGACCGTTGCAATGCGCCGCACCTCGACCGAACCCCGGCACCCGGTTTGCTCGTTCTCAACCGTTGACACACCGCGTGCGCAGCGCCTGGGAGGAGCCATGTCCAAGATCGCCCCCGACGCCCCCGCCCACGGTCCACCGCCGGGGGAACACGTCCCCCGCGGCTGGGTTCACCTGGCGGCGCTGGCCGGGCTGACGCTGGTCGGGGTTTACTTCTGTTACCGGCTGATCGAACCGTTCCTGCCGGCCGTCGCGTGGGCGATGGCCCTGGCGATCATCGCCCACCCGCTCAACGAGTGGGTCTGCCGCCGCGTCTCCACCCGGACGTGGTCGGCCGTCGCCTCGACCGCCCTGGTCGTGCTGGTGGTCGTGGTGCCAGCACTCCTGGTGGCCGAGCAACTGGCCAAGGAGGCGACCGCCGCTGGCCAGCGGGCCCAACAGTTGACCAGCGGCTGGCAACAGGCGATCGCCCAAGTCCCCTGGCTCAACGACCTCTATGCCCGGGTTGGCGCCCAGGTGGACGTGGAACAGGAAGCCCGCCGGGTGGTCGCGACGCTCCTGGGCGACATCGGCCAGGTCGTGTCGGGGTCGGTGTGGTGGCTGCTTCAGGCGCTGGTGATGGTGTTCATCCTGTTCTTCGCATTCCGCGACCAGGAGCACCTGCTGGCGGGGCTGCGCCGGCTGCTGCCGGTGACGCGCGCCGAGGCCGACCACCTGTTCACCCGGACCGCGGACGCGGTCCACGCCACCGTCTACGCGACCGTCGTCACCGGGGCGATCCAGGGGGTGACTGGGGGGCTGCTGTTCTGGGCCCTCGGCGTGCCGGCGGCGCTACTGTGGGGGATGGTGATGTTCGTCCTGGGCGTCCTGCCGATCCTCGGGGCGTTCCTCGTCTGGGTCCCGGTGTCGGTGGGGCTGGCGCTCAACGACCAGTGGGGAGCCGCGCTGGCGGTCGTGGTCTGGGGCGTCCTGATGGCTGGCCCGGTCGGTAACTACCTCTATGGCTACCTGGCCGGGGGCCGGCTGTGGATCCACCCGGTCCCGTCGCTGTTGGCGTACATGGGCGGGCTGGTCGTCTTCGGCGTCACCGGGATGGTGCTGGGGCCGGTAATCCTGGCCATCACCCTGGCCCTGATCGACATGTGGCGCCGCCGGGCCGAGCCGAAGACGCACACCGCCGCGACCGACGCCGCGCTGGTCCAAACCACGGTCTAATGCAACGCCTGTAAGAGCCGCGACCGCCGGGGAGCGGCCGGGCACACGATGCCGCTCCCCGGCGGTCGCGGCTCGTCTTGCGCGCGTTCACCGACCGATTGCATGGCCGGGCCGACTCCGAAAGCGGATCATCATCAGTAGCCGCGCCCCGGTGCGCGCCAGGGTCTTTCAAAGGTCCGGGCCGCCACTACGACTTCCGGCTCCGGTAGGGGCGCCCTCCGTGGCGGCCCGGACCTTTGAAAGACCCTGGGTGCGCGACCCGGCCGCTTGATCGGCCGGGCGCGGGATGGTATCATCCGGCCACTCTGATCCGCACCAGACGGCTACCCACACCCGGGTCGCCCCACGGAGGTTGGTATGCCCCGGTCTACCCAGGACGGCCGTCTCCTCGCGGTCTCCACCCCGCTCGGGAAGGATGCTCTGCTACTGGAGCGGCTCGTCGGCACCGAGGCTCTCTCCGAACTGTTCCACTTCCACCTCGACCTGCTGGCCGAGCGCGACACCACGATCGCCTTCGACCAGCTCCTCGGCCAGTCGGTCACGATTGCCGTCCAGCTACCTGACAAGTCGTACCGTTACTTCAACGGTATCGTCAACCGGTTCAGCCAGGGGGAAGAGTACCCCGGCCCGTTTGGCGGCCCGACCCTGATCCGGTACGCCGCCAGTGTGGTTCCGAAGTTTTGGCTGCTCACCCGCAAGGCGCAGAGCCGGGTCTTTCAGCAGGTGAACGTCCCGGACATCCTCCGGAAGGTTCTGACCGGTCTGGACGTGGACTGGCAAATTCAGGGCACGTTCCACCCGCGAGACTACTGCACCCAGTACCGGGAGACGGACTGGGCGTTCGCCAGCCGGATCATGGAGGAGGAGGGCATCTACTACTACTTCAAACACTCCGACGGGGCGCACCAGTTGGTGGTGGCCAACACCCCGTCCAGCCACGCCGACGTACCCGGCGCGACGAGCGTGATCTACGAGACCGTTTCCGGCGGCACGCCGTCGGACGACCGGGTGACCGCCTGGACAAAGACCCAGGAGGTGCGCTCGGGCAAGTACACTTTATGGGACCACTGCTTCGAACTGCCCGGCCAGCACCTCGACGCGACCAAGTCGATCCAGGAGACCGTCGCGGTCGGCACGGTGAACCACAAGATGAAGGTGGGCGGCAACGACCAGTTCGAGCTGTACGACTACCCGGGGGTGTACGCCCAGCGGTTCGACGGCGTCGCCCCAGGCGGCGGCGACCGGGCGACGGACGTGCAAAAGATCTTCGAGGACAACTCCCGGACCGCCGAGGTCCGCATGCAGCAGGAGGCGGCGCCCGGACTGGCCGTCGAGGGGTCCAGCGGCTGCCGGCAGTTCCGCGCCGGGCACAAGTTCACCCTCGATCGGCACTTCAACGGCAACGGCGCGTACGTCCTGACCCGGGTGACACACATGGCCCACGTCGGGGAGTATTCCCAGGGGAACTCCGTGTACAGCAACGACTTCACCTGCATCCCCGCCGCGCTGCCGTTCCGCCCGTCGCAGATCACGCCCAAGGCCCGGGTGGTCGGGACGCACACGGCCACAGTGGTCGGCCCCGCCGGGGAGGAAATCTTCACCGACAAGTACAGCCGGGTGAAGGTCCAGTTCCACTGGGACCGCGAGGGGCAGAAGGACGCCAACAGTTCCTGCTGGTGCCGTGTCGCCACCGTGTGGGCCGGCAAGCAGTGGGGCATGATCCACATCCCACGGATCGGCCAGGAGGTCGTGGTCGATTTCCTCGAAGGTGACCCCGACCAGCCGATCATCGTCGGGTCGGTGTACAACGCCGAGCAGATGCCCCCGTACAAGCTGCCCGACGAGCGGACCATGAGCGGGATCAAGTCGCGTAGCTCGCTCAAGGGGACCGAGACGAACTACAACGAACTGGCCTTCGAGGACAAGAAGGGCGAGGAGTACATCTACTTCCACGCCGAGCGAGACTTCCACCGGGTCGTGGAGAACAACGACCACCTGACGGTCGGGTTCGACACGATGGCCAAGGGCGACCAGATCATAGACGTCTTCAACAACCAGCAGACGACCGTCGGGGCCGAGTCCGAAGGCACTCAGCCCCACGACGGGAGTCAACTCCTCTACGTCTGGAACAACCGCGAGATGATCGTCGGGAACGGCGAGGCGGGCGCGAAAGACGGGAGCGAACTGGTCAGTATCTGGAACAGCCAGGTGGTCACGATCGGGAAGGGCCAGGGGCAAGCCAAGGACGGCAGTCAGGACATTGAGATCTGGAAGGACCGGACCGTGACCCTGAAGACGGGCAACGACAAGCTGACCATCTCGAAGGGGAACCGGGAGGAAGAACTCAGCATGGGCAACGACAAGTTGACCATCAAGATGGGCAACCAGACGACCAAGCTGAACCTCGGGGCAAGCAAGACCGAGGCGATGCAGAGCATCGAGTTCAAGGTCGGGCAGAACAGCATCAAGATCGACCAGACGGGTGTGACCATCAAGGGGATGATGGTCAAGATCGAGGGGACGGTGCAGACCGAGGTCAAGGGACTCATGACGCAGGTGAACGGCAGCGCTATGCTGACGTGCAAGGGCGGCATCACGATGATCAACTGACCGGCCGACGGCCGGCCCCCTATCAACCACCGAGGCGACCCGTGGCAACTCAGGACGGCCGGCCGGACCCGCTTGGCAAGGCCGGAGCGGCAGCCGAGGCGGCGAAGACCGCACCGCTGGACGCCCCGGCGCGGGACCTACTCCGACCGGACCACTCCCCTCGGGATTACCTCGCCGCCCTCGACCAGGCCGGCTACCTGCCGGACGCGGCCCGGTTCCTGGCGTTCGCCCTGCCGCGCCGCGAGGCGGTCTGGTGGGCCGCCCAGTGCGTCCGTCGGGTGCCCGCCCTGATGGCCGACGAACCGGCCGCCGCCGCCCTGGTCGCGGCCGAGGCATGGGCCGCCGACCCGACCGACGACCGTCGCCGGGCCGCATTCGCCGCAGCCGAGTCGGCCGGATTCGACAAGCCCGCCGCGTGTACCGCGCTGGCAGCTTTCTTGTCCGACGGGAGTCTGGCCCCGGCTCAACTCCAGGCCGTCCCGCCGCCACCTCACGCCGGACCGTCGGCGGCGGCGGCGGCGGTTGTGCTCGCCGCCCTCGCCACTGAGCCGGAAAACGGAGATGCCAAGCTCCGCACGTTCCTGGCACTCGGCTCCGAGGTGGCCGCCGGTGCCAACCGGTGGAAGGAGGCCAGGCCGACCCCTGGCCCTGCTCCTGGCCCTGGCCAGCGTGCTCCGGTCACACCGCCCGACCGACCGGCTCCGTCTCCGCCGCCGCCCAGTCGCGGGTGGTACTGACTGGCCCCCCGACACCCAGAGGTGAATCCTCGCGGTCAGCGCGATTTTTCGTTTGCCCGTTTGTCTCCGCAGCGTTATCGTCGGCTTCACTATCGGACAGATTGTTCCCCTCACCTCCCGGAGCACTCGGCCGCACCGGAGGTGTCTCGGCCGTATTGCCGGGCTGCGCGTCCGGTTCACGATCGAACGAGTCCCACGGCCAGAAGGCGTACCGCGGATGGCGTCCGAGTCGGTGATCCGTATTGACGAGTTGCTTGCTCCCATTCCCGGGGACGACGCGGCCGGGGAACCGGTCCCGTTCCAGGTCCGCGAGGATCTCGAGCAACTCCGCAAGGAAGTGGATCCGCAGCAATTCGACGAGGACGACCCGGCCCGACCGACCGAAGCCAAGAAGGCAGATTGGCCGAAAATCGCCCGGCTCGGGATTACCACCTTAACGGGGACCTCCAAGGATCTGCTGGTCGCCGCCCGGACCACCGAGGCGCTGGCCAACCAGCACGGGTTCGCCGGGCTGGCCGACGGGCTCGGACTGCTTCGTGGACTGGTCGAGCAGTGCTGGGACCGACTGCACCCGGTGATGGAGGACGGCGATTTAGAAGTCCGGGGCGGGCCATTCAACTGGCTCGGCGAACGCGACCGCGGAGCCAGATTTCCGAACACTGTCCGTGCGTTGCCGCTGCTCCGCGGCGATAACGGAGTGTGGTCCTGGCGAGACTGGCAGTCCATCCGGGAAGGTGCCCGGGAGAAGGTGGACTTCGACAAGGCCGTGGTCGCGGCCAATCGGGAGGATTGCCAGAGAACGCTCGACGACCTGACCCGGTGTCAGGCCGAGTTCCGGGGCCTGAGAGAAGCCCTGGCCGGAAAGATGGGTTCGGCCAGCCCGGCGATGACCGAACTCCAGGCCGCGCTGTCGGACTGTCACACACTGGCCGTCCTGACGCTTCAGCAAAAGGGGCCAGCCGAGTCGGCCGCGACGGACGAAGATCCCGCGAAGGCCAATGGAACCGGGACCGCCGCGCCTTCCGGGGCGATCGCGTCCCGCACCGAGGCGTATCGCCGGCTAGCCGAGGCCGCCGACGTGATCGAGCGGCTCGAGCCGCACAGCCCCATTCCCTATCTCGTCCGCCGGGCGGTCGAGTTGGGGGCGCTGCCGTTCCCGCTGCTGATGCGGGCGCTGATCCGGGACAACAGCGTCATCAGCGAGATGAACCGGGAGCTGGGCATCAAGGACGAGTCGGAGTCTTGATCGCCGGTCCAGGCCCGGGGCGTCGGCCCGCCTGCCGGTCGGCCGTCTGCCCTGGGCGAGTCACCCTGTTCGGAGGTGCAGCGTGGGAAGCGAGAGCCTACAACACAAGCTCGACCGGGTCCGCCGACCGCGGGTCCAAATCACCTACGACGTGGAAACGAACGGCGCGATGCAGAAGATCGAGCTGCCGTTCGTCGTCGGGGTCATGGCCGACCTGTCCGGGATGCCCAAGGACGCGCTGCCGAACCTCAAGGAGCGGAAGTTCACCAACATCGACCGGGACAACTTCAGCGACGTGATGGCCAAGGCGGCCCCCCGGATCGCGGTCCGCGTGCAGAACAAGCTGACCGACGAGAATACGCAGATCAGCGCCGAGTTGAACTTCAAGTCGATCGAGGACTTCGAGCCGGCCCAGGTGGCCAAGCAGATCGGGCCGCTCAACGAGTTGCTGGAGATGCGGCACAAGCTGACCCAGTTGCTCTCCAAGATGGAAGGCAACGACAAGCTCGAGACGATGCTGGGCGACATCCTCAACAACACCGAGAAGGCGATGGCCCTGGCGAAAGAGCTGGGCGTCGAGGCCCCCAAGGAGGACGGTAAGTAATGGGCACCGAATCCCAGGCCGCCGGCGGCGGCGCCGCGCAGACGACCGAGACCACCAGCATCCTCGACCAGGTGATCGCCGCCACCCGGCCTCAGAGCCAAAAGGAGGCGGACCGCGCCCGCGGGTACTTCAAGCAGTTCCTGGAAGGGGCGGTCAAGCCGGGCCAGGTCGTCTCCAAGGACGTGGAGGCCAACATCAAGTACTGGATCGGGGAGATCGACAAGAAGCTCTCCGCCCAGCTCAACGAGGTCATGCACCACCCCGAGTTCCAGAAACTCGAGGGAACCTGGCGCGGCCTGCACTACCTGGTCCACCAGTCGGAGACCGGAACGCAGCTCAAGATCCGGGTGCTCAACGCGAAGAAGACAGAGCTGGCTCGCGACCTGGAACGGGCGGTCGAGTTCGACCAGAGCCAGTTGTTCAAGCAGATCTACGAGGACGAGTACGGGGTCCTGGGCGGCACCCCCTACGGAATGCTGGTCGGCGACTACGACTTTGGCCGTCAGGCCGAGGACGTGGACCTCCTGAAGCGAATGTCGAACGTGGCGGCGGCGTCGCACGCCCCGTTCGTCACCAACTCCAGCCCGAAGATGTTCAACTGGGACCGGATGACGGAGATGCCCAACGTCCGAGACCTGGCCAAGATCTTCGAGTCGGTCGAGTACGCGCCGTGGAAGTCGTTCCGGGAGTCCGAGGACAGCCGGTACGTCGCCCTGGCCATGCCGAAGGTGCTCGGCCGGTTGCCGTACGGCCGGGAGTTCAAGCAAGTCCCGGAGTTCAACTTCGAAGAGTTCGTCGATGGCAAGGATCACGACAAGTACCTGTGGATGGGGGCCGCGTGGGCGTACGCCACCCGGGTGACCGACGCGTACGCCAAGGACGGGTGGTTCGCCCGGACCCGCGGGGTCGAGGGGGGCGGTCGGGTCGAAGGGTTGCCGGTCCACACGTTCCCGACCGACGACGGGGACGTGGCCATGAAGTGCCCGACCGAGATCGCCATCACCGACCGCCGCGAGTTTGAACTGTCCAACCTGGGCTTCCTGCCCCTGGTTCACGCCAAGGGGAAGGACTTCGCGGTGTTCATGGGCACCCAGTCGTGCCAGAAGCCCAAGACGTACTTCGACCCGGCGGCCAACGCCAACGCCGAGCTGTCCACCAAGCTCAACTACATGCTCTGCGTCTCCCGGTTCGCGCACTACCTGAAGGTGATGGCTCGTGACAAGATCGGATCGTTCATGGAGGTGACCGACTGCACCGCCTGGCTGAACCGGTGGATCAACAACTACTGCGTGGACCCGAACGGGGCCAGCGACCAGCTCAAGGCCCAGAAGCCGCTGGCCGAGGCCAAGGTCGAGGTCCGGGAAGTGAAGGGGAAGCCGGGGTACTACGAGGCGGTGGCGTACCTGCGGCCGCACTTCCAGTTGGAGGCGCTGACCACGTCGATGCGGCTGGTGGCGGAAGTGCCCAAGCGGAGCTGACGGCAAAAGCCGCCGAAATCCGCTGGGGAGTCCGCGCCTGTCTGTCGCACTGAGTGATGTGATGACTACCGGCCGAGGCCGGGGTGGGGTGTGTTCCTGCTCAACATCTGGATGAAGGAGTGGCGACCATGGCGTTCGATGCTTACATGTACTTCGAGGAACCGGGCGGCGGGGCCGTGCTGCCCGAGGGCGAGACCAGCGACAAGGAGTTCGCTGCGAAGAAGGCGTTCGAGGTGTTCTCGTTCTCGCTTGGGGCGTCCAACCCGACCACGATCGGGTCCGGCTCCGGCGGGGCGTCGTCCGGGCGGGTGTCGTACTCCACCGTCAACGTGATGAAGCGGACCGACAAGTCCTCGCCCAAGCTGGTGGCCACGTGCAACTCCGGCGGCCACTTCGGCAAGGTCACCCTCGTCCTGCGGAAGTCCGGCCAGGACAAGGCGAAGGCAGGTGAGGCATTCCTCACCTACGAGTTCCACAAGGTGTTCGTGGACTCGATCCAGTGGAGCGGGTCGTCCGGCGGCGATGACGTCCCGACCGAGTCGCTGAGCCTGGCGTTCGGCGCCATCAAGATCGGGTACAAGCCGCAGAACAAGGACGGCTCGCTTGGGACGGAAGTCCCGGCCACCTGGAGCCTGATCAAGAACGACAACTCCACGTCGGTCTAACCTCGCAGCCAGCCCCCCGCGGACGTCCGCGGGGGGCTAGCCCGTGCCGGGCTGTTCGACCGACACCGTCGGGGCACCACCGTGGACGCCACCCAACTGTTCAAGGCCGGCAACTTGCAAGCGGCACTCGACGCCCAGGTCCAGGCCGTCAAGGCCGCCCCGGCCGACCACGGCAAGCGGCTCTTCCTGTTCGAGTTGGCGGTCTTCGCCGGCGACCTCGACCGCGCCCGCCGCCAGATCGACGCCCTGAGTTACGACGACCCGGAGTTGGAACGCGCCCGCGTCACTTATCTGGCGCTGCTCGGCGCCGAGGACGCCCGCCGGAAGTTGTTCCGCGATGGGACGCAGCCGGGCTTTCTCGACACCCCGCCGGAACACATCGCCTGCCGGCTGGACGCCCTCAAACTGATCCGCGACGGCCGTCCGGCGGAGGCGGCCGCGCTGCTGGACAAGGCCAACCTGATGGCCCCGCCCGTCTCCGGCACCCTCAACGGCAAGCCGTTCGACGGACTGCGCGACGCCGACGACCTGTTCGGACCGGTGCTGGAGGTGTTCGCCCAGGGCCGGTATCTGTGGGTGTCGGCCGAGCAGGTGGGGGTGGCGGCGTTGAACCCGCCGAAGGTGCCCCGCGACCTGATCTGGGCGCCGGCCAAGCTGGCCAGCCAGTCCGGGGAAGAGGGGGACGTGTTCCTACCGGCGCTGTACCCCGGCAGCCACGAGCACCCCGACGACACGGTGCGGTTGGGCCGCTCGACCGACTGGACGGCCGACGCCCCGGTCCGCGGCCGCGGGGCGAAGTTGTTCCTGGCCGGCGACGACGGGGTCGGACTGCTGGACTGGCGGGAGTTGTCCACGGCGCCCGCGTCGATGTAAGCCGGACGGTCCCCGACCATGCCCCCTTCGAACCAGGCCCCCCGCCTGCTGCCGTCGATCCTCGACCGGCTGATCGACCCGGAGTCGATGGGCGGCCTCGTCGCTGGCTACGACCCCCGGGAGATGATGGACGCCGTCCGCGCCGACCTGGAGGAGTTGCTCAACACCCGTCAGACGACCGTGGACGTCCCGCCGGAGTTCGAGCACGTACGGTCGTCGATCGTCACCTACGGGCTACCAGACCTGGCCGGGTTCAACGCCACGTCCCCGGGGCAGGCCGCCGAGCTGGCCCAGATCATCGCCGACGTGGTCGCCCGCAACGAGCCGCGGCTGATCCGGATCAAGGTGACGGTGGCCCGCGGCGGCACCGCCACCCGCGCCGTCAAGTTCCACATCGAGGCGGCACTGAACATGGACCCCGCACCGGAGGTCGGGTTCGAGACGATCCTGGAACTGGCCAGCGGCCGGGCGACCGTCAGCCCCGACGGGGGTACGGCATGAGTCAGACCCTTTACCCGTACTACGAGCGCGAGCTGATCGCCATCCGCCAGCTCGCGCAGGATTTCGCCCGGCAGTACCCGGCTGCCGCCGGCCGGCTGATGCTGGAGGCCAACCGCAGCACCGACCCGCACGTCGAGCGGCTGATCGAGTCGTTCGCGCTCCTGGCCGGGCGGGTCCACCACAAGCTCGACGACGAGTTCCCGGAGCTGACCGACGGCCTGTTGAACGTGCTGTACCCGCACTACCTGGCCCCGGTCCCGTCGTGCATGGTGGTGCAGTTCGTCGCCGACCCGGCCCGCACGCCGCTGCTGGATGGGTTCGCCATCCCCCGACACACGGAAGTCGTCACCGCGCCGATCAACGACCTGCGGTGTCGGTATCGCACCGCCTACCCGGTCACGCTTTGGCCGTTGGCCGTCACCGACGCCCGGCTCCAGGGGCCGCCGTGGCAGGGACTGCGACTGCCGCCAGGGTTCCGCATGCCCGACGGCACGGCCGCGGTCCTGCGGATCCACATCGAGTGCCAGGCCGGGGCGAAGTTCGCCGACCTGTCGCTGGACGCGCTGCGGTTTCACCTGCTGGGCGAAAACCACATCGTCGCCGAGCTGTACGAGTTGCTTCTGAACCACTCCGCTCAGGTGACGCTCGTCCCCACCGATCAGCCGGCCGTCCCGCGGCTGGACCTGACCGCGGCCCAGGCACTGGCCCCCGTCGGGTTCGAGTCGGAGGACGACCTGTTCCCGTACCCGCCTCAGTCGTTCCCCGGGTATCGGCTGCTGACCGAGTTCTTCGCGTTCCCGGCCAAGTTCTGGTTCGTGGACCTGCTCGGGCTGGGCCGGGCCTGCCGGGCCGGGTTCGGCAAGCGGGCGGACGTGCTGATCTGTCTGAAGCGGACCAGCCCGAACCTGGAGAAGGCGGTCGAGGCGGGCACCTTCCGGCTCGGCTGCGCCCCGGCGGTGAATCTGTTCGAGCAGACCGCCGAGCCGATCCCGGTGACGCAGGCCCGCTTCGAGTACCGGGTCGTCCCGCAGACCGACCAGCCCCTCGGGATGGAGGTCTACTCGGTGGACGAGGTGGCGGGGGTGGACCCCGAGAGCGGCCCGGAGCCGGTCCGGTATCGGCCGTTCTTCGACATCACCCACCCCGGCGGCCGCGAGCGGGAGGCGTACTGGTACGCCTCCCGCCGGCCGTTCACCAAGCCGAATGATATCGGGACGGATAAGGACACCGACCACGGCACCGAGGTCTACCTGAACCTGGTGGACCGCGGGTGGGACCCGCTGATGCCGGCCACGACGACACTGGTAGTGCGGACCACCTGCACGAACCGGGACCTGGCGTCGGCCTTGCAGCGGGTCGGCGATCAGCTCGCCCTGGAGCTGAAGCTGGCTGCCCCGGTGGCCGAGGTCCGCTGCGTCCGCACGCCGACGCTTCCCCTGCGGCCGCCGCGCCGCCGGCGCGGCTCGTACTGGCGGCTGCTGTCGCACCTGTCGCTGAACCACCTGTCGCTGACCGACCCGGAGGAGGGCCGGCTGGCGCTGCAGGAGATCTTGCGGCTGTACGACTTCTCGGACCCGGAGTCCGGCCACCAGCGGGCGGAGGTCCATGCGCTGCTGGTCGAGGGGCTGGTCGGCATCAGCTCGCGGCGGGTGGTCGGCCGGGTCGGGGAGGCGGCCGCGGCCGGCTTCTGCCGCGGTGTCGAGGTGACGGTCGAGCTGGACGAGGAGAAGTACGTCGGCACCGGGGCGTTCCTGTTCGCCGGCGTGCTGGAGCGGTTCCTGGCGCTGTACGCCACGGTTAACTCGTTCACCCAACTCGTGGCCAAGACGAAACAGGGCGAGCGGATCATCAAGCGCTGGCCGCCGCGGGCGGGGGATAAACCATTGTTGTAAATCCCAAATCCCAAGCGCCAAATCCCAAACAAGACGGGACGCGGCGGCTTGGTCTTCTTTGGGTTTTGGTGCTTGGGATTTGGGATTTACCCCGTAGGTGCTTGGGATTTGGGATTTGTGTGTATGGAGTTGCCGGTCTACAAGCGGCTGTACGGTGAGCCGTTCGCCTTCGACTTCTTCCAGGCCGTCCGCCTGCTCGGCCGGATGCCGGACGCCCTGGCCCGTACCGAGCCATTCGGCCCCGGCCCGGAGGTCGCTCGCTACCGGGCGCATCTGACGCTCAGCTTCCCGGCCAGTGCGGTCCACGACCTGTTGCCACCGTCGGAGCCGGGCCGGCTGCCGGAGATGACCGTCACCTTCCTCGGCCTGTTCGGGCCGAACGGGGTGCTGCCGCGACACTACACCGAACAACTGCTGCGGCTAGAGCGGGACGCCAAGGGGCCGGAGAAGCGAGCCCTGCGGGACTGGCTGGACCTGTTCAACCACCGGTTCACCTACCTGTTCCACAGGGCCTGGGAGAAGTACCGGTTCTTTCTGGCCCACGAGCGCGGCGAGCCGGACCGAGACGACCCGGACGGGTTCACCCGTGCAATCCTCAGCTACGTCGGGTTCGGGACGCCGTGGCTGCGGAACCGGCTGCGGGTGACCGCCCCGGGGCCGGCCGAGGAGCCGGTCCGCGAACTGGCGAAGGTCGAGGACCTGGGTCTGTTGCGGTTCGCCGGCCTGCTCACCCAGCGGCACCGCAACGCCTGGGGGCTGCGGGCGATCCTGGCCGGGTACTTCGGCCTACCGGTCGAGGTCTGCCAGTTCCAGGGCCAGTGGCTTCCCCTGGAGGAGGCGAGCCAGACGCGGCTGGGGGCCGAGGACAGCAACGGCATGCTCGGCGAGAACGTGGTGGCCGGTGACCGAGTGTGGGACGTCCAGAGCAGGGTGCGGGTCCGGCTCGGACCGATCCGCTACACACAGTTTTTGGAGTATTTGCCGGATACCAGTCCGGTCGTGCAGCGCAAGGCGTTCTTCCTGCTCTGTCACGTGGCACGGCTATACCTCGGACCGGAGTTCGACTTCGACGTGCAGTTGGTGCTGCGGGCCGAGGACGTGCCCGCCTGCCGGATGAACGATGACGACGCGGCCGGCCCGCGGCTGGGGTGGAACTGCTGGCTGTTGTGCGCCCCGCCGGACGTGCCGGCCGAGGACGCGGTGTTCGGCGGCCACGCCCTGACCCGGGTGGGCGACGATGCCCGCTCCAGCGGGCCGCTGTGACCATCTCCCCCTTCCCTCTCAGGGAAGGGGGCCGGGGGGGTTAGGTGAACGCCTCACCCCCACCCTAACCCTCCCCCCTCAAGGGGGAGGGAACAAGAGATCGGAGACCCGCCATGCCGGTCACCAACCTGAAAGCCCTGGTCGGGAAGCTCAACGCGCCGTGCCGCCGCGCGCTCGAGGGCGCCGCCGGGTTGTGCATGTCTCGCACCAACTTCAACGTCGAGATCGAGCACTGGCTGCTCAAGCTGCTGGAGCCGACCGACGGCGACCTGCCGCGCGTCTTCAAGCATTACGACATCGACCCCGGCCGGGTCTCGCGCGAACTCACCCGCGCCCTCGATCAGCTCAAGACCGGAAGCAGCCGCGGCGCCGAACTCTCCCCGGACATCGTGGACCTGATGCGAGAAGCCTGGACCCACTCCTCGCTGGAATACGGGGCGCACAAGGTCCGCTCCGGCTACTTGCTCGCCGCGCTCCTGAGCGACCGGGCGCTGGCCCCGCGGGCCAAGTCCGCCTCGCCGGAACTGGCGAAGATCCCGTCCGACCAGTTCGCCCGGGATGTCAAGACGCTTGTCGCCGGGTCCGCGGAGGACGCCGACACCACCGAGGCGGGGCCGTCGGCCGCCCCCGGCGAACCGGGCCGCCCCGCCGTGGACTCCAAGACGCCGTCGCTCGACCAGTTCACTTACGACCTCACCGCTCAGGCCAAGACTGGTAAGCTCGACGCGGTGATCGGCCGCGACTTCGAGATCCGTCAGGTGATCGACATCCTCACCCGCCGCCGGCAGAACAACCCGATCCTCACCGGCGAGGCCGGGGTCGGCAAGACTGCTGTCGTTGAGGGGTTCGCCGCGCGCGTCGCCGCCGGAGACGTGCCGCCGCCCCTGAAGGGCGTACAGGTCCGCATCCTCGACCTGTCGCTCTTGCAGGCCGGTGCCGGCGTCAAGGGCGAGTTCGAGAACCGGCTCAAGAGCGTGATCCAGGAGGTGAAGGCGTCCCCGGTGCCGATCATCCTGTTCATCGACGAGGCGCACACGCTCATCGGCGCCGGCGGCTCCGCCGGCCAGGGGGACGCGGCCAACCTGCTCAAGCCGGCCCTGGCCCGCGGTGAACTCCGCACGATCGCGGCCACCACGCGGACAGAGTACAAGAAGTACTTCGAGGGCGACCCGGCCTTGAAGAGACGCTTCCAGGAGGTCCGGGTGGACGAGCCGGCCGTCGCCCTGGCGATCAAGATGATGCGCGGCCTGACCGGGATGCTGGAGAAGCACCACAAGGTCCGCATTCTTGATGAGGCGGTCGAGGACGCGGTCAAACTCTCATTCCGCTACATCACCGACCGCCAGCTCCCGGACAAGTGCGTCAGCCTGCTGGACACCGCCTGCGCCAAGGTGGCGCTGAGCCAGTCCGCCACCCCGGCGCAACTGGAAGCGTGCGTCCGCGACATCGAACACGCCGACGTGGAGATCGGGATACTCGAGCGCGAGGCCGCCGCCGGCGGTGACCACGACCATCGCCTGAGTGAGGTCCGCGAGCGCAAGGCCGCCGCCGAGGCCACCCTCAAGGAGTTGGAGGCCCGGCTCGCCAACGAGCGAGCGCTGGTCGAGGAGTTGCGGACCCTGCGCGGAAAGTTGGAAGCTCACGCCGCTGCCGGCGCCGACCCGGACAAGGCCGCGGACCGGCTCTCCGCCGACGACGAGCAGAAGGCCCGCGCCGACCTCGCTGCGAAGAAGCAGGCCCTGTCCGACCTGCAAGGCGAGCATCCGCTGGTGCAGCCGTTCGTCACCAGTCAGGCAGTTGCCGAAGTCGTCTCCGGCTGGACCGGCATCCCGGTCGGCAAGATGGTCCGCAACGAGATCCAGTCGATCCTCGGCCTCAAGGACCGGATGGGCGAGCGGGTCGTCGGCCAGGACCATGCCCTGGACGCCATCGCGCAGCGCATCCAGACCGCGCGCGCCAACCTCGCCGACCCGCGGCGGCCGCTGGGCGTCTTCCTGCTCGTCGGCCCCAGCGGCGTCGGCAAGACGGAAACCGCCCTGGCACTGGCGGAAATCCTCTACGGCGGCGACCGCAACGTCATCACGATCAATATGTCGGAGTTCAAGGAGGAGTTCAAAGTCTCGCAGTTGCTCGGCCCGCCGCCCGGCTACCAGGGGTCCGACCAGGGCGGAGTCCTCACCGAGGCCGTCCGCCGCAAGCCGTACAGCGTCGTCCTGCTCGACGAGGTCGAGAAGGCACACCCGTCGGTGCAGGAGATCTTCTACCAGGTGTTCGACAAGGGCACCCTGGTGGACGGCCGCGGCAACGAGATCAACTTCAAGAACACGATCATTCTGCTCACCTCGAACGTCGGCACCGACACCATCACGAAGGTGTGCGCCGACCCGGACACCGTCCCGGACCCGGCCGGGCTTGGTGAAGCGTTGCGCAGCGACTTGCTGAAGTCGTTCAAGCCGGCGCTGCTGGGTCGGATGACGGTGGTGCCGTTCTACCCGCTTGGCGACGCGGTCCTGAAGTCGATCATCCGGCTGAAGCTCGGCCAGATCGGCGGCCGGGTGAAGGACAACTACCGGGCCGCGTTCGAGTACGACGACGCGCTGGTGGAAACCGTGGCCGGCCGGTGCAAGGAGGTCGAGACCGGCGCGCGAAACGTGGACCACATCCTGACCGGGACGCTGCTGCCGGAGCTGGCCCGCGAGTTCCTGGCGCGGATGGCCGAGGGACGGACCGTCGGTCGAGTGAAGATCGCCGTCGTGGACAACGGCCAGTTCGCATACGACATCGAATGACCCGGTCCATCGCTGATTCGGACCCCGCCTGAACTACGGGGCTAAGCGGTGATGCGATCGGGGTCAGGCGATCAGATAAGGTGAGTGATCGCCTGATCGCCTGATCGCCTGACCGGCCCCAAACCTACCCGGAGGCGCAGACATGGGCGCCGAGTCCCCCCGCAATCGTGGCACACAGCCGGCCTGGAAGGCCGCCGCCGGCGGCCCCGACCCCCGCGGGCCGCAATACAAGTGGAAAAAGGAAGACGCCGCCCCGCCCGGCACCGGCGGCCGTAGGCTCAAGCAGTTGCTCCTGCTCGGCGGCGCCCTGGCCTGCGTGGCCGGGTTCGTCTGGCTGGTCCGGTATTTCATGCCGTCCGACCAGCCGTGCCTCGTCGCCATCTCCGCCGACCCAACCGCCGACGCCGACCGGCTCGACGTGCCCATCGATCTGTACGGCTGGCAGACCGCCCTCGAATTCCAGAAGCACGGCCAGCAGCGGGCCGACCAATCGACCTTCTGGCTCGGCAAGGCCCCCGCCCCGCCAAGCGCCGACGGCGGCGGCCCGCTCCGCCTGCCGGAGACCGAGGCCGGGCTGGGCGACTGGGCCGACAGACTGAAGTACTTCGACCCGCTGGTGATCTACGTCGGGCTGCACGGCGGGACCGACAGTTCCGGCCGGCCGTTCCTGTTCACCGGCAGCGGCCACCGGCTGCCACTCGAAGCCTTGCTGACCACGCTCGCGGCCGAGCCGCTGCGGGACAAACGGAAGGTGCTGATCCTCGACTGCGGCCGGCTGCAGCCGGACCCGGTGTACGGCCAGATCCACGACGACTTCGCCGCCCGGCTGAAGGGCCTCGACCAGGCGGTATGGGACTGCCCGAAGCTGGTGGTGCTGTGCGGCGCGGCCGAGGGCCAGCGCGGCTGGGAGTCGGAGGAACTGCGGACGACGGCGTTCGGGGACGCGGTCCTGCGCGGCCTGCGCGGCGACATCGACACCGGCGCGACGAACATCATCACCGCCCGGGCGCTATTCGAGTCCGCCCAGCTAAAGACGCGGGAGTGGGCCCAGCGTAACCGGCCGGCCGCGCAGGAGCCGTTCCTGCTGCCGGACGGGGACCGGGGGACGGCCCGCGCCGCCGAAATCGAACTGGGGAGGAAACCGAACCTGCCGCCCGACAGCACGGACGCGGCCCCGCTCGTGCAAGCCCTGCGCGATCGGTGGGCCGATCACGATCGCCTTTGGGGGCAGACGCCCAGTCCGGCCGCCTACGCCCCGCTGATGTGGCGACGCTACCGCGAATTGCTGCTGCGCTACGAACAGGCCATCCGGATCGGCAACACGGACGTCGCCGCGAAGCTGGCCCCCGAGTTGACGGACGCCCCCAGGGAGATCGCGGAGGCCACCGTCGGCAACCTGGCCAGCACCCGCGGCTCGGTCGCCCTCTGGGCCGCCGCCAACAACGGTGGGGTAGTCTCGCCCGATGCGGAATCGAACATATTGCCGCCGGAGGATGGCAAGCAGATGGCCTACGCCGCCCGGGCGCTCCAGTTGTTCGGCGACGAATCCGTCGGGCTGCCCGACCGGCTCAAGAGCGCGGCGGAGCAGTTGCGGAGGTTCGACCCGCCCGCCCGCCGGCCGGCCGAGGCCCACCTGCCGGTCATGATCGAGGACTTCTACACGAAGGTACTCGGCCAGACCCCGGCCGACGTGCCCGCCGCGTGGACCGAGGCCGTCCGGGTCCGGCAGGCCGCCGAGCGGGCGGCCGCCGGGCTGCCGGTTCCCGCGTCTGCCGAGGCCGGGCGGGCCGGCCGACCCGCGGTCTACCCGGAGCGGGTCTGGGCGATGACCCGGCCGTTCGTGCTGGCCGGCGACACCGACCGCCGCAAGGCCGAGGACGCCCTGTTCGCCTCCGACAGGCACCACACCGAGGTCGACGCACGGCTCAAGGGCGCCCTCAAGAGCTACACCGACGCCGCGACCGTCGCGCAGGCCGCCCGGGCCGCGTTCGATGTACGCGATACGGTCCTGGCCGACCTGCCGTTCCTGACCCGGTGGTACGCCGAGCGGAACTTCCCCGCGAAAGACCTCGCCGAACTGATTGAACTCTGGGACAACGCCCACGCACTCGCATCCGAGTTGGACAAACTGGCGAGCAACGCCGACACGTCGGCCGGGTACGTCAAGCAGGTACAGGAAATCGGTGAGACCGCCGTGGCCGTCCGGGGGCGGTACGCGAAACGGCTCGCCACGTTCCAGGCCGAGGTCGAAAAGAGTAGCCGCAGCGACTCGGCCCTCCAGGGGGAGTGGTGGATCAAGCAGCAACTCCTGGACACGCCGCTGATCGCGGCCGCGAAGCGGGCCGCGATCCTCGCCGGATCCCGGCGTGCGTCGGACGATCTCCGCAAGGCCAGCGAGAGCCCGGGCCAGAAGACCGTCAACGAGGCCGTGAAGACCGACACGAGGAAGGCCGCCGTGGACCGCGGCCGGTTGACCCGCGCCGCCCTCGGCGATCGACTGCTCGACGCCCAGCACAAGGCCGACAACGTGCTGCCGGAGGCCAGGATCCTCAACCACGCCCTGATCGCGGTCGCAACCGCCGACCCGTGGATCGGGCACGCCGCGCAGGCCGGCGCCGGGCTGGCCGGCCACTACAAGCACCTCTCGACGAGCCACGCCGCAGCGGCAACCAGCCTCGACGCCCCGGCCGAGGCGTCCAGCCGACTGGCGATCCCGTTCGGCAAGGTCGCCCAGCGTGAGCCGGCCGCGGCCAACCACCGGCTGCGGTGGCACGCTTTCCTGACCGCCCAGGCGGAGCGGACCGCCGACGACCACTGGTACGACGAGAAGCTGTCCCCGGAGCCGTACTTCAAGGTCGTGGCGGGGCGCTACTTGAACGATGCCAGGACGGTGGCCTCGGGCCTGACCGCGCCGGGTCAGCCCGACAGCCTCACGATCAAGCTGGCCGCCCCGCCGCTGACCGCCCGTGGCCTCGACCCGATCACCTGGACGAGCGAGCTGGACCGGATCGTCCGGTTCGACCTCGGCCCGCAATCGAAGACCTACCCGGTGGCCGGCAGCGCGGTCGCGGTCGGCCGTTTCGGTAACATCGCGCCGATCCGGCCGACCGAGGCGGCCCTGGCCCGGCCGCTGCTGCCGATCCCGGGCGACTCGCTGGGGATGGACGCCCCGTTGCAACTCGACGTCGGGATCGATGAGGTGACGCGGCCCGACGGCCAGGCGGCCTGCACGGTGTACTTCCGCGGCCAGCAGCCGACCCAGAACGTCTCGATCAGCCTTCGCCGCAAGCCAGAGCTGGTGGTCGCCGACCCGCCGCCGGCCGACAGTCTGCGTGAGCCGTTCGTCGCCGTCCGGGCCGACCGCGATCTGGATCTGGGATCGCTGGTGATCCTGCTCGACTACTCCGGGAGCATGAACAAGGAGTTTCAGAAGGGCCAGACCCGAAAGCAGGCCGCCCTCAAGGCGGTCGCGGATCTGCTCAAGGAGTTGCCGAGGGGAACGCCCCTTCGGGTCCGGGTCTTCTCGGACGCGAAGGCCACGGCCGGGAACGTGAGCCGGGTGGTGTTCGGGGCCGGAGGGGGAGACGACCCGCCGGAGGTGACCTGGGATACTGACCAGAGCGACCGGTACAAGAAGCTGGTCGATACACTCAAGGGTATCACACCCGAGTATGCGACGCCGCTGGTCCAGTCGATCAGCGACGCAGCCAGGAATGACTTCGTCTTCCCGGGTTGGAAGGGGAAGTCGAAGACCCTGCTCGTCCTGACCGATGGGGCGGAGGACGACGGCAAGTTCGCTGGTCGAGGCCCACAGGCGAAGGCGAGCTTCATCGCCGGTCGGGCACAGGAACTCGTCGATAACCTGGCGGGCGAGAACGTGACCCTTCACGTCGTCCAGTTCGCGCTCGACAAGATCGAGTTGAAGGAGGCGGAAGACCTGTTCGCCCCGCTCCAGGGAAAACTGCCGGAGGCGGTGCAACTGTGGCGGGCCGACACCGCCCAGGCCCTTCAGCAGGCGCTACTCGACGCGATCCGGCCGAAGCTGAAACTGACCGACCCGGCCGGCATCCGGCCGGACGTGCTCCCGCGAACTGGCTGGCCGTCGCGCGCGGACAACCGGCAACCGCCCTACACCTCGTCCCGGCTGCACTGGACCCCGAAGGTCCCGGCCGGCACGCAGACGCCGTACACGCTCTCCGCCAGCCCGGCCGAGTTGCCGAGCCAGACCCGCCTGACCCTGCACGACGGCGAGCGGATGATCCTGGGGTTCAGCAAGAACGGGCCGCGAGTCCGCATCCGCCGTGAACTGTACGCCGACTACATCCCGAACCCCGACGCCAAGGCGTATCGAGCCGACGGGGGGTGGGTGATGGCGGTCCCCAAGAGCGTGCTCAACGACGAGATCGGCACGCCCGAGTTGCGCTCGCGGGTCTTTCTGGAACAGGTGCCGCCACACCGCCACCCCAAGGGGGACCGGGCGGCCGAGGTCGAGTCCCTGTCCTTCGTCCACCCGGACCTGACCTGGTGGCAGGTGACGCCCGTCTGGGGCAAGGACGAGGCTCAGACCCCGACCGAGACGACCCGGGTCATCCGACACTACGGCTTCCCGGCCCCCACCTGGAACATCCAGGTGGACAAGTGGCCCCACAGCCCGGCGCGGCCAGCCGAAGTCAAGGTCTGGGCCACCGACGCCCTGGACGCGCCCATCGTGCCCTGTCGGCTCGGCCCGCCACAGACACTGACCACGCCGACGGGCGACAAGATTGTGATGCGGACAGCGATCGAGATGCAGGAGGTCATCGGCGCCGCTCAACCGATCGAGTGCCTGGTCGTCCGCTTCACCTTCGAGAAGGGCAAGCCGGTCCAGGTCCGCCCGGTCGATCTCCGGGTTACCCGCTCCGAGCACCGCTATTACGGAGATTTCAAAGGCGCCGACGAGATGATCGCGTACACGGCCGTCTTCCAGTTACCGCTGGAGGACTTCAAGACTTCCGGCGTGCGGTTGAAGCTGATGCCGGTGAAGTCGTGCCTGACCGCCTCGAACCTGCTGACGCTGAAGACCTCACCCCCGCCGGGCGGCCGGTCGGTCGAAGCGGACTCCACGCCTCGGCCGAGCGAACCGGTGAAGAAGTAGCTCACGGGGAATGGTCCCACCGGAGCGGAGACGCTCGATGCCCGACGACCAGACGGCCTCCTTCGCCCCCGACGAACCTGGCCCGAAGAAGGCCGGGGGCACCCGCGCAGCGGACTGGCGAACCGACACGCCCGGCGCGGCCGGCAACCGCAACGTGCTGGCCGTCGTGTCGCTGCTGACGCTGCTGGCGATTGCCGGGGTGCTGATCGGAGTGCTCATCTTCTGGTTCCGCTCCAAGCCCAAACCGCGGTTCGTCTCGATCCCGGTCGGGGAGTACAACCATCCGGCCTGGCCCGTCAACCCGTGGGCGAACGAGGACGCCGCGCGACTGGCGGAGTGCTTCCCCGACGGCCGGTCGAACGTGGAGTTCGAGTTTCAGGAGCAGAAGAAGATCCGCGAACTGTTCGACGCACTGGCGATCCGCGACGCCGACTCCTCCCGGCCGCTGGTCCTGCACATCACGGCCCTGGCCGCCGTCCGGGGCCGCGAGGTGTACCTCCTGCCTGGCAAGGCACAGCCCGAGGACGACCCGAACAACTGGATCGCGGTCGAGGAACTGCTGAAGCGGTTCGACCAGGCCGCGGCCGACCACGGTAAGCTGCTCGTTCTCGACCTGGCTCACCCGGTCGCCGATCCATTCTCGGGGGTACTGCGGAACGAGGTGTCCGACCGACTACACGAGTTGCTGGCGCCGCGGTCGGCCACCTTATCATTCCCGGTGCTGACCGCGTGTGGCCCGGGCGAGGAGAGCCTGCCAGCCGACGCTGAGCAGTGTTCGGGATTCGCGCTCTACCTGTCCGAAGGGCTAAGCGGCGCGGCCGACGGCTACGTCGCCGGCCAGGGCCGCGACCGCATCGTGACGCCACCGGAGCTGGCCGCCTTCCTGTCGGCGCGGGTTGGCCGGTGGGCCCGCATGGTCCACGGACGCAAGCAGGTGCCCCGGCTCTACGGCCCGACCGATCGCGGCCCCGTCTTTCGCGTACCAACCTCACTGCCGGCACCCGCCGCCCAATCCGCACCGGACCCCTACCCGAAGTGGCTCGCAGATGGGTGGCAACTCCGTGCCGACCAGCGCAAGACCGGCGCCGATCTCGCGCTGCCGATCGAGTTCGCCAGGCTGACGACGGCGCTGGAGCGGGCCGAGCAGGCGTGGCTGAGGTCCAGAGATGCCGGCCGTATCGAGCGTAGCTGGGCGGAAACCAGGGGCAGTTGGCAAACCGCCCTGAAAGAGGCCGGCAGGATGGACCGCGCCGCCGATGTCTTCAATCAAGCGCTTGCCGCAGTCGGCAAGTACCGGCTCGCCGCCGCCCGGCGGGTCCGGAACCGGCCGGACGCCCCGGACGACTGGAAGCCGGCGCTGGACCAGTACCTCGCGGCGAAGCCCCCGACCGGCAAGGACAAACCGGACGAGTCGAGGATGTTCCTCGACGAGTGGTTCAAAAAGGTCCAACCGGAGAAGGGCGAGGAGAACCGACTCGACGCAGCCTGGCTGCTGTGGGACCGCTTCCGCCTGTCGCCTCCGACCGTGGCCCGGTCGCGGGCCGCCGTGGCGGCGTTGGACGCCATCGCGGCGCGGGACGCCATGAAAACGGACCGCCGATTCGCGGAGACGGTGCTGCTGCGGTCGCTGGCCGCGTGGGACTACCGCAGTCAGATAATCTCGGCGTACCCAGAGGAGCAGGCGCAGGAACTCCTGCGGGCGGAGAACGAGTTGACCCAAGTTCTCGCCCTGGGTCCAGACGGGTTCGGGCTGGTCCGGCCGCAACTCGACGCGGCACTGAAGTCGTACCAGGCCGGGCAGATGGGGTTTTTCACCGGCTCGTCGCAGGCCGGGATCCAACTGAAGGACGCGGCCGACGGGTTTGCGAACGCCCGACTGGCACTCGATCCGTGGCACCAGGCCGGTCAGGAACTGAACGCGGCGGTAGCGGCACTGATCGACGCGATGCCATCCGCGCTGACCGCCCCGCGCGGCGAGTTCGACAACTGGCTGGCCACGGTCGAGGTGGTGACGGAGTTGGCCAACGCGGTCGCCCCGGTCGGAAAGGATCAGTCACTGAACCCGGCCCAGTTGAAGGAGGCCCTCGCGAAGAAGCGGACGGTATCGATTGTCGATCCGTTCGCTGTGCCGCCGGGCAAGAAGGAACCGGCCCCGCTTGAGCCGCGGACGAAGCCGGAGGACGTGGCGCGGCTGGCACGACTGGCGGCCGCGACGGCGCTGCCGGCCGACTCCCGCCGCAAGATGTGGGACACGATCCGGGCCGACACCCGGGTGTTCCACGAGGCGGCTCGGAAGCGGGACGCAGACGATGACGCGGCCGGCGTCCCGACGACCAACCCGGCCGAGGCCGACGGTAAGGAGTTCGTCGGCGAGAACGAACTCGCGACTCGTCGGGCGCGGGTGTCCGTTGCGTTGCTCAAGCTGGCAGGTTACGCGAAGGCGGACGACCTGAGCACCGCGGTCAGGCGGCTGGAGTTGGACCCCGCGTCGGACGCTGAACCGCTCGGCGGGATGCTCCGCAAGGCGTGGGCTGAGGAGTTGCCCGCTCAGGCCACCGCCACGGGACGGCCCCACGAGGCCGACCGGATCGCCCGGGCGACGCCGCCTGGCGCGGCCTACATGTGGCCGCCGACGCTCGCGGCCGAGCCGACCGCGGCCCGTGCTGTGGCCAGTGCGTACCGCACGTGGGTCCGCGACCAGTTACTCGCGGACCAGAAGCTACGACCAAAGGCGGCCGGTACGGCCGAGTTCTACGAGACTTTGCGCAAGGACTTGGACCTCGGCCCCAGGTGACCAGGGGCCGGCCCCCCAGGACGTGCTCCCATGACGCTCTCGCGATCGGCCCCCCGGTTCGCCCTCCTGATTACCGGCCTGCTCGGCCTCGCTGACCAGTTACCGGCGCAGCAACCCCGCCGCCCCCCCAGCCCGCTCGTCAGCGTCCGGTCTGACGAGCCGGCCAAGGGCCCCGTCAGGGGCCGGATCACCAACGTCGTCCTTCGGCCGAATGCCGAGCTGGCGTTCCACGTCTATCTGGAGAACCCCGGCACCGACGAATGGAGTAACGTCACCGTCCGTCTGTCGGCGGACGAGAAGGGCGACCAACCGCTTGCCGAGGGTCTGGTCGAGAAAGTGGGGCCCGGCGAAGTCGCGCGGGTCGTCCTACGCTCGACGGCCCCGCTTCCGCCTCCGCAACCGCCGGTCGCAGTCCCGCCCGCCGCGGACAAGGAAAAGGCCGCACCCGCCGCGCCGAAGCCACCCGCCGGCACACCGGCGCCCCCCACGTTTTACCTGCAAGCGTTCGACGACCAGAAGCCACCGAAGCCGTTCGCGAACACTCGCCCGACCCCAGTCAGCATCCGGATCAGCCCTCCGCGGGACTACATCACGGCATCCCCCGACGTGACACAGAACGCCGGCGGCGGATACTCCCTCGCGGTCCGGCTCGGCCGACACGCGAACGCCAGCGAGGCGTTCCGCGGCCTGCCCGCCCCCGCCCGACTCGACATCCGGCCGGAGCTGGTCCCAGGTCTCGATCCCGCCAGCCTCAAGGACGGGACGTTCCGCACCGTCATTGCCCCGAACGCCAAGGACGTCGTCCTGGTGGCCAAGGATCTCCGGTTCACCGGCCGGCGCGGACTCAGTACCGTCACCGTCTCGGTGGACGGGTACGACAGGGCGTTCGTGTTCACGACGGACTTCAGCGGCACCACCCCGTCCCTCGTCCCGTCGGACGTGCGCGGCGTGCGGATCGACGCCCCGAGATACGCGGTCCCCGGTCGGCCGCTCTCGGCCCGGCTGGAAGTGTTCAATGACATCGGCGACGAGCGGCCGAAGCTGGAGTTCTACCGCGCCGACCAGGGCGAACCCGAAGAGCCGACCGCTGCCCTGACCACATCGCGGCAGCGGACCGCAACCTATCTGATCGGGAAGGCCGGCGAGCTGGTCTTCCACGCCGAGGTCAAGGACTGGTCGATCCCGCTCGACACCGCCGGTGTGTACGGCACCCGGACCCTGAAGTTCTCCTTGACCGACCAGAACGGCACCGTCTTGACCCGGCCTCGTGCCGATGACCCGGCCGAGAACGAACAGGTCACGACCACCCACCTTCTCACCCTGGATGACACGCCGCCGGCGCCGGTGCGGTTGCTGGCCCGACCGGTCCGGATCGAGCCGAAGAAGCCGCGCACGCCGCCAGTGCCGCCGGGCGCTATCCCGCCCCTGCCGGGGCCGAGCCCGGTCCCCGGGCTGGTGTTGCCGCCGTGGGTCTGCGACTGCGTGCTGCCGCCGTCGTTCGGCGTGCCCGTGCCGCCCGTGCCCGTCGTCCCGGTGCCGAAAGAGGTGCCGGTCCCGCTGCCGTTGGTGATCGAGAAGACCCGAGTCCGCGGGAAGATGATCGAGCTGGTCGCCCAGGCCGAAGACCCCGAGTCCGGCATCACCCCCGACGTGGTGTTCTTCCTGGGTTCGCCGCCGGGCCCGGACGGCAAGTCGCCGCCGGGGTCCAAGGCAGCCGTCGGGCAACTGGTTTACCGGCCACTCGCACCCAAGCAGGAAGGGCCGCCGCAAGAGCTGGGGTACGCCGCCGCGTTCGATCTGCCGGACGTGAAGGGGCCGGTAACGGTCGGCGTGCGGTTCACCAACGGCGCCGGGCTGACCACCGAGGTCACGCACGACATCATCCTGGTGGACCCGCTGACCCCGCCGACGACCGGCACCATCGAGGGCCGGGTCGTCCAGGGGAGTACGCCCGAGCGACCGCAACCGGGGCTGGACGTGCTGCTGACCGACCCGACCGGCAAGGTCATCAAGGCGGCCAAGGCCGACGCAGCCGGTGCGTTCCGGTTCGAGGAGCTGCAGCCGGGTCCGTACGCGGTGATGAGCGTCAAGATCGCGGACTACGGGGCCAAGGCGATCCAGCCCGCCACCGTTGAGGCCGGCGAGGTGACGACCGTCACGCTGGAGTTGAAGCGATAGACTCTGGTAGCGTGGGTCGGGTCGCACCACCCGCCGACGCCAGTCGGCGGGTGTCGGGCAAAAGGCAATCGAAAACGGGACTACCGGGTAACCAGCCAGTAGCAGGCGCCGACCACGGCCACGGTCAGAAGGGCGACGACCACATAGCCCACCGTGGCCATCCGGCGCCGTCGGTAGTCCTCAGCCAGAGCCTGTGGCGACCACGATACCGCGTTCTGGCTCTCGATCACCCGCTGGAACACCCCCTCGACGAACGCCTGCTGTTTGCCATCCCGGCCGGTCGCGGCCAGATAGATGCCGCCGAACATCGGCACCGGCGCGTATTCGTCGTGCCCACCGACTGGCGGCACCCCGCGGGCCAGGAGTTCCGCCAGCCGCGGGCCTCGCTCGAACACGGCCCGCATCAAGAGGTAGAGGTTGCGGTTGTGGGCCAGGCTGGCCCCCGGCGTCTGGCGGGTGTCCGGGCCGGCGTCCAGCTTCAGGAACCGCAGGATCCACGCCGGCAGTACGGACAGCCCGATCCACCGCGCCGCACTGCCGACTAGCGCCCCGACCTCCTCCGGCTCGCCCACCGGGACAAGCGGCACCCGCTGGCCGATCCGCTGCTTGAGCATGTCGGCGCGGAACCCGCTGCGGAACTGGTCGAACCCGCGGGCCGCCTCCAGGTCGCAGACCAGCGCGAACGTCGGGTAGCGTTGCTGGAACACCTCGCGGGCGGTCCGTAACTCCGCGTCGAGTACCCCGCACCCGACCCGAGCCAACTCGTCGGACTCGGTCGCCTCCCAGGGGACCAGAACCAGCACCCCGTTCACCGGGCACCACGGCTGCCGCTCCTGCCGGATCAACTCGCACAGGTAGCGCAGTCGCCGGGTCTGCCGGACCCGCTCGTCCTCGGGGATCGATACCTTCCGCCGGGGGGCGGCCGCGGAGGTGTTCATCAGGTCCGACAACTCGCGGAGGCGGTCGGCCTCCTGAGTGGTCAAATCCCGCTGCTGGGACACCCGCACCAGTTCCTTGAGTTCGGCCTCCAACAACGGGTCGAGGCCGAACGAGAACCCGCCGGCGCCGATCGTCTTGTTGGCTCCGCCTCCCCCTTCGCCGCCCCACTGCGGCTCGGCCGACGGGTCGGAAACCTCCAGGCAGAACTTCCCCCAGGCCGACGCCCCGGGGCAGGTGACGAAGATCGCCTCGTCCCAGGCGTAGACGCGGATCGGAGTCTCCCCCTGCCCCGGGGTGCGGATGATCCCCTTGACCCCCGCGGCCAGGAACAGCGCGTCCAGCCTCGCCGCCGGCATGCCCAGCACCAGGAACAGCGGGGCGTCGCCGACCCGCAACCCGGAGGCGTTGAGTCGGTGGATCGCCTCGGCCCAGGCCGCCTGGATGTCCGGGAACTCCGCCGCCTCGCTGCCGCGGGCGAAGAGCAGCCACAGCCCGTACGCGATCCACGAGAACAGCACCACCAGCAGGAACAACATCGGTAGGACGAATTGCTGGATCGCCCGGGGGGCGCGGTCAAGAAACTCGTCCAGGTGGAGGACGTCTCGCTGGAGGAAGAACAACCCGACGCAGATGGCAGCGACGATCCCGAAGCCGATCAGGACTCGCACCCAGCCCGGCCAGCTTCGGAAGTCGGCGGCGTTGGAGAAGATCGGCAGGAACAGCCCGACGAAGGCCCGGACGCTGCTGAAGAAGCCGGAAACGAGCGCGAGCAACGACTGCATCTCTTCATCTCTTCTCGTTCCCAAGCTCTGCTTGGGAACACGGGTCGCAAAGCTCGGCTTTGCGGGTGAAGGCGCGAAGCGGAACTTCGCGGCGCCCGTTCCCAAGCAGAGCTTGGGAACGAGGAACGTGGGTCACGCATTCGTGTAGTACTTGACCACGGCGAAGCCCAGGGCGAACACCGCGGCCGCGCCGACCACCACCGCCACCCGGAGCATGGTCATCAGCCGCTCCGGCCCGCGCAGGGCCGGGACGCGGGTCGGTGCTTCCTTCTGGGCCGGGACCGGGAACTCGGCGCTGCGAGCGGAGAGCACCCGCTTGCGGACGTTGTCCACCCACACCGGCGGGTTGATCGGCGGGTTGAGCGTGTCCGGGGCGCCCTTGAACCCGAGCATGACGCACCACAGGAACGCCTCTAGCGCCTCCGGGCTGCCGCGCGGCCCCTCGGCCTTGCGGGCCTGGTCCCAGAACCGCCACGCCCGTTCCTGCGAGCCGCCGTAGAGCCGCACCTCCAGGCTGTCCGCCTCCCACTGCTGGCTCCACCACGTCGGGGCGTCCAGCATGAACACCTCGTCGAGCCAGCAGGTCAGCGCGTACTGCACGCCGAGGAACAGGTTCGACAGGTCGCGGGTCATGTTCGCCCGGCCGGCCGGCGACCCCAGGTCGCCGCGGTACGCCGGGTCGAAGTCCAGTTCCCCGCCGGCCAGGAGTAGCGACAGGAGTCGGGCGTGCTCGGTGTCGAACCGCGGCGAGTCGCCGCGCTCCAGCCGCTCCTTCAGGTCCAGCCCGTAGCCGAACACCTCGTGCATCCGGCGGACGATTTTGTCATGCATGAGGACGAGTCGCTCGCTCGGTTAGGGTGATTCCCTGGTGGCTGCCGCTCTTCCGCCCCAACGGGGCGACCGATAATAGCCAGGGGTGAAACCCCTGGACCTGATCCAACCCATTCACCGTAACCCCGAAGGGGTGACCCTGCGGACGAACGGGTCACCCCTTCGGGGTTACGGTCCTCTCCGCGACTCCGACCAGGGGTTTCACCCCTGGCTATTATCGGTCGCCCCGTTGGGGCGGAAAACAGTGGTCGGTCGGTGGAACCCGCTCAACTCGCCTGAGCCGCTGGTAACACAACGTACAAAGTGAACCGCATGTTCGCCGTCTTGCCGCCGGCCTGGATGGTGACGTCCGAACGGCCGTCCATCGACCCGACCAGTAGCGTCTGGTTCAGCCGGATCGCCAGGTTGTACGTCTGGGCGACGGCGTTCCACTCGTCCTTCGAGGCGTTCTGGTTGACGCGGAAGTACGTCAAATTCGCCCCGGACCCGGCGGTCCCCGGCAGTACCGGCGGCGGCTTGTGGTCGTGGACGAAGTCCAGCCCCTTCTGCCCGACCCGGAAGATCTCGTCCACCCGCTCCAGCGCGCCGATCTTCATGTTCAGCTTGCCGGTCAGCAGCCGGGCGCAGTCGTCCGCCGACAGCGCCGACTCGACGCCGACCAGCACCTGGCAGGCCGGGGCCAACCAGTTCGGGTCGATCTGCACCCGCATCCGCAGCCCGTCGCCGACGAACGGCCGCAACTCGTAGCCCTGGCTGAAGTCCTGCGTCAGCAGGTCGTCGATGTACCGCTTGACCGTGTAGAAGCACCTGCCCAGGTCGTCGTGGTCGTACTCCGGCAGATCGTCCGGCAGCGTCGCGGTCTTGCCGAAGACGGCCAGCTTGCCGGCCAGCCGACACAGTTCCAGGTAGCCGTCGAACGGATGGACCCCGGCCGCCCGCGCGATCACCCCGAACGCCGCGTACCCCTCGTTGAGCGTCCGCAGCCGTTCGAAGATCTTGCGCTGCTCGGGGGCGTTGGAGTCGAACCGAATGTTCTGGGCGCGGACCTGCTTGGCGAGCTGCGTGACCAGTCCGCCGACGCGGTTGTACACCTCGCCAATCACTCCCTCGTAAAGCGGCGGCCAGCCGTCGCAGGCGAGCACCGGCGGGATGTACCACGGGTGGATTTGCGGCGGCGCCGCGACCTGGCTGGATCGCTCGACCCGCGCGACCGGGATCGTCTCGAACCCGGTGGTGGTCTGGTCGCCGGTCATGAGCCGCGCGTTCAGCCGCCGCGTCTCGACCAGGCTTGGGTACTGGCCGGTGTTCTCGTCGGGGACCGGCTCGCGGGCGCCCTCGACGTGGAACCGCACCCCGGGATCGCCGGGGCCGCCGGCGTTGGGCCGGCCGATTTGAAGCTGCGGGACCGCGAGCAGCACGTCCACCGTCTCGCCCGGCCCGAGCCCTTCCATGGCCTGCTTGATGTCGAGGGCGTCCAGGGCGGTGACGGTGCCCTTCTCGGCGAGGACCAGGGTGCCGTCTCGGAGTCGGGCTTCGAGCCGGTCCACCTCGAACCGGTAGTTTCGCAGCGCCCCCAGGTCGATGGCGACGGCGCGCAGGCCCCAGTTGTGGTGGACGTCGAACTTGCCCGACCGGCGGACCTGATCGGACCAGTACCGCTCGGCGGCCTGGAAGTGGTGGGGCCGCAGGAACATCCCCTGGTGCCAGTAAACCGGCGGCGTACTCATCGGGCCTCGGGGGTAAGCAGACGGCAGTTAGTCTTATACCGCCACGAACCCCCGGACGCAACCGACCGGGGGCTGCGTTCTCGCGTCGCGCGAACGGTCACGAGGTCGCGTTTGGTCCGTTGCCTCAGCCCTGTCCGGCGGGTAACGTGGCGCTATCCAATATCGGGCGGACGGATCGGTCGGGTTCGGAGGATGGTGCCGTGGATTACCAGGTCGGGGACCAACCCATTCCGGGGTACAGGCTCGAAGCCTTCCTGGGGGCCGGCAGCTATGGCGAGGTGTGGCGGGCCGGCGGCCCCGGCGGCGTCGCCTGCGCCCTGAAGTTCATCCGGATGGACAGCAAGTCCGGCCTCAAGGAATTCAGCTCCATTCGCCTGGTCAAGAAGCTGCACCACCCCAACCTCTGCCCGATCCAGGCCATCTGGCTGCGCGACCCGGACGGCAACGTCCTCTCCGACACCGGCGACGACTCGATCAGCATCCGCCTGATGGGGCCGAAGGAGCTGGTCATCGCCATGGGACTGGGTCAGAAGAGTCTGGCCCAGCGGCTGGACGAGGCCCGGGCCAAGGGCGGCATCCCGGCCCGCGACCTGCTGCGGTACGTCACCGACGCGGCTGAGGGGATCGACTACCTCAACTCCCCCGAACGCGACCCCGACGAGGGGCCGGCGAACATCATCCACTGCGACATCAAGCCGGCCAACCTGCTGATCGTCGGCGGCAGGGTGCAGGTGTGCGACTACGGCGTTGCGAAGGCTCTGCGCAAGGCCGGCGACGCGAAGATGACCGCCGCCGGCACCCCGGCCTACGCACCGCCCGAACTGCTCAGCAACGAGCCGTGCCGCCAGACCGATCAATACTCGCTGGCCATCACCTACTACGAGTTGCGGACCGGGCGGCTGCCGTTCGACGAGACGCGAGCGATCATCGCCCACGTCACCAACCAGCTCGACTTCTCCGGGGTCAACCCGGACGAGCAACGGGTCCTCAAGCAGGCCACCCACAAGCAGCCGGGCAAGCGGTTCGAGTCGTGCGAGGAGTTCATCGACGCGCTGAAGGTCGCGGCCAACATCACGCTCGGGCCGTCGGGCGTGGTCAAGGTCCCCGAAAGCCGCCCGTTGCCGCCGCCCGAGCCGCCGCCCATCCGCCCCATGCCCCAGCCGTCCGGGGCACGCCTCGGCGACCTGCTCCGGCCGGGCGGCGAACTGGTCCCGGACCACTTCCTGACCCGGCTGCTGGGCCGCGGCGGGTACGGCGAGGTGTGGGAGGCCCAGGCGTCCGGCGGCGTCCGCTGCGCGCTGAAGGTGGTCCGCGACCTCCAGGGCCGCGGCAAGCACGAGTTCGCCGTCCTCGACACGATCAGCAAACTCGACCACCACGGCCTGGTCCAGCTCCGCGGGTACTGGCTGCTGACCTCCGACGGCACCCGGGTGTCGTCCCACCAGGTCGGGCTGGCCGGGGTGCCCGCCCCGTCGGCCGTCGTGATCTCGACCGACCTGGCCGAGAAGAACCTGCTCGACCGGCTCCAGGAGTGCCGGCTGGACGGTCTCCCGGGCATCCCGACCGACGAGTTAATCGGCCACGTCCGCCAGGCGGCGGTCGCGCTGGACTACCTGAACCTCAAGCACAGCATCCAGCACCGCGACGTGAAGCCGGAGAACCTGCTGTTGCGCGGCGACCGGCTTTTGGTCAGCGACTTCGGGCTGGCGAAGCTGCTTGAGGGGGACGGCGGGGCCGTCCAGTCGTCCAGTTCCGGGATGACGCTGGAGTACGCTGCTCCGGAGCTTCTCCAGAAGAAGGTGTCCAGCCGGACCGACCAGTACTCGCTGGCGTTGACGTACTACACCCTGCGGACCGGCCGGATGCCGTTTCCGTCGGGGATGGGTCAGTTCGACACCATGCAGGCGCGGATCAAGGGCCAGCTCGAGCTGTCGGGCGTCCCCGAGGCGGAGCAGGCCGTCCTCCGCAAGGCGCTGGCCCCGAACCCGGCGGACCGGTTCGGCTCCTGCGAGGAACTGGCGCGGCAACTGGCCTACGCCAGCGGCGTCGGGACCGGGCAGATGATGGCGCTGGACGGGGACGGCCGGTCCCGCATCACCCCGACCGACCTGTCGCCGCGGATGACGCCTGTGTCCCGCCCCGACCGGTCGGCCGCCAGCCGGTCAACGCCGGGCGGCCCGCAGGAGACGCCGCGGGCCAGCGCCCGCCCCGGCGAGGTGTCGCTGTCCCGCGTCGACGGGACCATCATGTTCAACGAGTCGCTGACCGGCGCCGGGGCAACGGACGACCAGCCTTCGTCGGCCCCGTGGGCGGAAGAAAAGGCGCCGGTGCGAAAGACGAAGTCCGGCCAGCGCAACTGGACCGAGGACGCCCCGACTGGTGGCGGTGGTGGCGGGCGGACTGCCGCCGTGATCGGCGGGGTGGTGGTGCTGCTGGCACTGGCCGGGGTCGGCGCCGTGGCGCTGATCGACTGGAACGGAACCAAGCCTACCGGTCCTGGTCCTGGCATCATCGTTACGCAAGCCGATCAACTCGCCGCAGACGCCGAGAAGTTGATTGGCGAGGAGAAGTTCGACGAGGCCCGCAAGAAGATTACCGAGCTTGGGTCGATCGACACGGGCCGGGCCGGGCAACTCCGAACCAAACTCGATGAGGCGGACAAGCGGAAGCACGAGAGGGAAGCGGAAGAGCAGAACCGCGTGGCGGACCTGGCTGACCAAATCAAACAGAAACTCTCCACGAACCAACTCACCGAGGCACGCGACATGCTCGCCAAGCTGGAGAAGATGCGCCCTGGTGCCTCCGCGGACCTTCGCCCGCAGTTCGAACAGCGCTGGAAGGCCCGGGTCGGCAAGCTCGTTAAAGAGATCCGGGAATTGAGCCCGGAGGATCGGGAGAAGAACCAGAGCCGGTTCGACGAGTTGCACGGTCAACTCGCCGCCCTCGAGCCGGACAAGGCCGCGGAGGAGCGGAAGTGGTGGCACACTCCCGTTAAGAAAGCCCCCCCACCGGCGGACGACCGGGTCGCCGTGGCCCGCGGGCACTTCAAGGCGGGGAGGCTGAAGGACGGGCTGGCGGTGCTGGAGGACATCCTGAAGACACCCAAGGACGACGCAGCCAGGAAAGCAGCCGGTGACCTGAAGACCGAGTGGACCAAGGCACGTGCGGCGAGCGAGGTCACGGGGGCCGGTTACGCGCCGATAACCAAGTACCGCGAATTGTTCCCGGTACCGAAGGTCGCCGACCTGCCCGACAAGGCCGACTGGGATACTCTGGGCTTGTTCCGCAAGCGCGAGCTGGCCGAGAGGATCAAGGCCGCCGTCCCCGGGCTGGATGACAAGACGGACTGGAACGAGTTGGCAGCCGCCTGTCAGGAGGCCGACCTGACGCCCTGGGTCAAGGCGTGCCTGACCGAGTGCTGGGTCGAGATGACCCTGGGAAAGAAGAAACCGGACTTCACCGCACCCAACTTGGACGGGGCCGACATCGACGGCTACGCTCGATACGTCACCGTGGTCCGCAGTCTGGTGGCGCCCCTGGACAAGGCCGATCCGAGGTCAGAGGCTGACGAAGCGACCCGGTTGGTCAACGACGAACTGGTCGCCAAGCACGACTGGGCAACCGCCTTCCGGTTCGGCCGGCTGGCCGGGCTGCTGGCCGACGCCCGGATACCGTACCGGGCCAAGGACGACGCCTCGGTGACCGATTTCGCCTCGCCGTACAAGAAGCGGGACGTCAATCGGGTCAGCAAGTGGCTGGTTGTCGCCCGGAAGGCGGCCGACAAGGCCGGTCTCGTGACTGAAGTCGGGGAGATCGACTACGAGTTGACCCTGACTGAGGGGTGCAAGGACGAGTCGGATGCCAAGGAGTTCGCCCGGGCGGCGAACGCGACCGCTGCCGGCGAGTACCTGAAGCAGCAGGACCGGCTGGCCCAGGCCCGGTTCTGGGTGTTCCACGCAAAGGCCCAGACCGACCGGAAGGGCGAACTAGCCAGCCTGGGCAAGGCGTTCGACCTGTTGCAGGCCCCCGAGTCGGCCCGGGAGGCGCGGTACGTCTACGAGGAGGTGGTCTGGGAACTCCGGTTGGAGTTCAACCCGGAGGCCGGGAGGGAGAAGGACAAGGCGCGGCCGGGGGCCGACCTGCTGGCCGACATGGCCCGGAAGATCGTCAAGAACCAGAGTGCCTGGGGTAAGTGGAAGGTCACGGCGAGCGCCACCGAGAACATGGCCCCGGCCAAGGAGGCGGTCGAGTTGCTGCTCCTGGCTCACGAGGCCAAGGTCAAGGCCGGAGACGCGAAGGTGGCGCTGGAGTACGCCGACGAGGCAGCCATGTTGGCGGACAAACACCCGGACCTGCCGGCCGCCACCCGCGGCGGGGCGTACGGCGCCGTAGGCTGGCTCCGGTTCGATGCCGGGTATAAGGACCAGACCGTCCGCAAGCAGGACTGGCAGCGTGGGAGGGAGCCGCTGGCCAAGGCCCTTCTGCTGGCCCCGGACCACTCGAAGGCGTGGCGGTGGCAGTTCGCCCTCGGGGTGGCCACCCGGTTCCACTGGGAGTCGAGGGCGAAGGCGGCGAAGGCCAAGGGGGCCGAACTGACCAACGCCGAGAAATTGGAGCTGGCAAACGACCACGTCCGGGCGGCTAACCTGGTCCGGACGGCCGAGTACCAGGCGTACACCGCGTTCAACGCACCCGACCCGGTGGAGAAGGCCGTGGCCAAGGCGTTCTACGCCGAACGGACCGACCACTACCGCGGCTGCAAGGAGGTGTTCGACACTGCGGCCAAGATCCCGGCCCTGGCCGACGACCCCGTGGCCCCCCTCTGGAGGTTGGCGGCTGCCGAGATGGAGTTCGCCATCCCGGCCAAGCCGTTCATGTCCGCCGCGCAGAAGAAGAAGGCCGACAATCTGGCCGACGAGGCCGAGCAATCGCTCGACAAGATCAAGAGCGAGCAACTGCGGGAATCGGCCAAGACGATCATCAAGCGGGTTCGCGAGTACAAGAGCGAGTGACGACCACGGCCGCCCGGGCGCAAGCCTGGGCGGCCACCGCCCAACGCCAGTCAACCTGCCAAGTTTCCGACGAAATCCACAAGCCCGCCCCGTCAGAATGCCGAATTTAAGAGCAACCCCACGGACCCGCCGGGTCCACGCAGGCGTTGCACACGGCCTCATCCGGCCGACCGCACCTGGGTGAGACGCTTGGGTTCCGGCCAAGGAGGGTCGTCCAGCCATGACGGCGCGTCGCTCGCTATTGCGGGGGGTGGCAGCACCGCTAGTCCTCCTGCCGTTGGCCGCGGGATCGGTGATTAGCCAGACGGCCCCGTTGGCCCCGGTAACCGTACCGGCTACGGTCAGTCCGCACCCGAACGCAGCCGGGCCTCGGCCGCCCGAAACACTGACGGTACG
>DATLIF010000016.1:0-20679 GCA_035539575.1 Fimbriiglobus sp.
AGTTCCTGTCCAACGACCAGCCGCTCACGGACTTCGACCTTTCGGTCCGCAGCGTCCGCGCGAGCCTGATCGACTTCCCGTTCGACACGTATGTGATGCTATCCAGTTGCGACGTGTACCCGGACTGTTCGACCCCGCAGAAGACCCGCGAGGACGACCCGATCGACGTGGCCCGGCAGTCCCGGTACGGGTTCCACAAGTACCTGGCCGAACAGTGCGTCCGGCACGCGGCGAAGCGACACCTGGTCTTCCGCATGGGCGGGTTTGTCGGTCCGGGTCTACGGAAGAACGCGATCTACGACATCCTCACCGGCGGCCCGCTCTGGCTGGACCCCACGAGCGAGTTACAGTTCCTGCCGACCGACGAACTGGCCCGTGTCGTGCTGCGGATGGTCGATGACGGCGCGACTAACGACACGTTCAACATCTGCGGCCGCGGGACGGTCCGGCTGGCCGAGGTCGTTCGAATGGCCGGGCGGGAGGTGCCTGTGAAACCGGGCGCCCCGACCGTGCGGTACGAGATCGGGCTGGACAAGGTGTCCCGCCACGTTACCCTCCCGGATACCGGGGCGAGCGTGGCGGCGTTCGTCTGCGACTGGCAACGCGCCCACGCCGCGGCCCCGGCTGCCTGATTGTGCAAGGGGTTCCGACGATGCGAGCCGTCCTGAAGGCCCTGATCCCCAGTCCGATCCGCGACGCGCTGCGTGGCCGGACGCCGGGCCGCCGTCAGGGTGATCCGAACCGCAACGACATGGATGACATCCGCAACCAACTCGCCGGTGTGGCCGATGCCCAGGCCCTGGCTCAAGAGCAGATACTGAAGGCGATCCAGGCGCAAGCCGAGGCCACCAGGACCGAGTTGGGGGCCACTCTCCAGGGTCTGGCTGCCGCTCTGGCGGCCTCGTCCGTGGCACCAGTGGCGCCTGCGTCGGCCCACTTCTCCGAGATCGACGTGGGCCGGTCGTACGCCGACCCGGCCGGGGTGACGCCCCACTTCACGTTCACGCCGGCCCCGGTGTACCCCTGGGCCGACGCCGCGACGCTCGTCACGATCACGGACGGTGACCGGTCCATCCAGCGGGTCATCTACCACCCGCACCTCTGCTTCCTGGAACTCTGTAAGCACTACAAGTTCGAGAGTGTCGTGGACGTGGGGTGCGGGGAGGGGAACGAGGCCGAACTGTTCCGCTTCCTGGGCAAGAACGTGGCCACGGTCAACTTCGACCCGAAGACCAACTACTACAAGGCCGACTACTTCGGCGATTACCTGGACGTCGATTTCGGGCGGCGGTTCGACTGCATCTGGTGCTCCCACGTGCTGGAACACATCCGGATGCCGGGGCTGTTCCTCGACAAGCTGTTCGCAGACCTGAACGACGACGGCGTACTAGCCCTCTCGGTGCCGTACAACGAGTTCAACTCGGGGGCGACGGGTTTCAGCATCGGCCACCACAACCGGTACAACATCTCGCTGCTACTCTATCAACTGATTTGCGCCGGCTTCGACTGCCGCGATGCCGCGGTCCGGGTCTACACCCGACAGATATCCGTGATCGTTCGAAAGAAGCCCAACGGCATCGAACGGTCGTCGTTCGCGGACTACGCCACGGCTGCCCAGTACTTCCCGTACAAGGTCGAATACTACAGCCACTTCGACGAGCCGTCGGTCAACTGGCACGGCGTATAGGTGGCCAGCCATAGCGCCGGCGTGTGAGTCACCGGAGTGCACGGGATGAGGACGGATCGTTGAGCCACACTGACACAGGCGACCCCCATGCGCACAGTCTTGAAGGCCCTGATCCCCGCGCCGGCCCGCCGCTGGCTGAGGGCCGGCGATCGCGTCCTCCGGCTCGAGGCCGAACTGGCCGCGACCCGCTCACTGCTCGACCGGGCGGTGGCCGATCTGCGGGCCGAGTCGGCCGCCCTTCGACGTGAGATCGAGGGCCGGGCCGGAGAAGCGGGACCCGATCGACCGGCCGTCCTCGGCGACCGAGCTACCGGTATACTCGACCGGCTCGCCGCCTTGGAACAACTGACGCAGAGGCTGACCACCCGCTCTCGCCAGCACCGGCATATCGACGTGGTCGCGTTCGGGGAAGTGAAGCTGTTCATGTACACTGACGATGCGGGCTACAAGGTGATCCCGGACAACATCCGCAACCAGCCGTGTGCCCCCGTGGACCTCGGCGACGTGCCGCCCGCGGGGGACAACCTGACCGTCGCCCTACTCGCCCACCACTGGGACAACGGACTCGACCCCTGGGTGCTGGACGTCGGGGCGAACTACGGGTTTGAGAGTGTCTACACCGCCCAACTGCTCCGGTCGACCGGCCGGGTCGGCCGGGTAGTCGCGTTCGAGCCGGGAGTGGTGTCCGCCCTGCTCCCGCACACGATCGCCCTGAACAATGTCACCGATTACGTCCGGGTGGAGTCGATCGCGGTCGGGAACTATACCGGGCCGGGGCTGGTGTCCGGAGAGGACGGCCACAGCGAGAACAACCGGATCGTCAACCACCGGGACCCGGACGGGTGGGCGTGCTCCCGGATCGTCCAGGTGGACACCCTGGACGCTTACACCGAGCGGCACGGGATCACCGCCGACCTGATCGTCAAAATCGATACCCAGGGGGCCGAGCCCGAAGTGCTGGACGGTATGGACCGGCTGTTGCGGGATCGGATGACGACGCTCGTGGTCGAGTTCTCCCCGCGTGAGATACGGCGGCGGAACACGGCCGAGGATTTCCTGGCCCGGCTTGCCAGGCACGGGACGATTCTCGACCTGAACCAGCAGGGGTTGTTGACCCCGACCACCGACGGACTTCCGGTCGTCTCCGAACGGAACTTCTCGGGGTTCGCCACAGACGTCATCGCACGCCCGTACGAATGGTCCGACCTGCTGGTAATCCCGTACAACCTCCCGAACCGGGATGCCCTGCTGACTCGCCTGATGAGACGGGTGGGGTCCCAGTCCGCGGCGGCATAGCCCGGACTATCGGACCGCACCTCGAACGGGAGCCACCATGCTCAAAGAGTCGATTAAACCGCTCGTCCCCGAGTGGGTCCGGCGACTGGCTCGACGCACGGGGCCTTCGTTGCGCCAACAGGTCGCGGACGCTCGGTGCGACCTTCAGGGCGTGCGCGAGCGGCTCGACAGCGTGTCCGCGGTCCAGGCCCAGTTGCCGACCGAGTTGGAGGCCGCCCGCCAGTTGATCGCCGACCTCCGTGGGAGGATCGGCCAGCTCAGCACCGAGCTGTGCGACCTCCGCGCCCGAGTCGAGTGGATGGCCGGGTTTCAGGGCCAACTGTCCGACCGGATGGGGACCGCCGAAGGGTCACTGACCGGGGTGTGGGGCGAGGTGGCGGGACTCCGGCAATACACTACGGGTCTGCGTGAGACTTACCCCGGGCTGTGGTGGAAGGACAACCTCTTCGAGTTGACCGTGGCCGTCGTCCTCCAGGACCTGTGCCGCCCCGGCACCGTGGTCTGGGACTGCGGGGCCAATGTCGGCGGGCTGTCGGTGCTGATGTCACGGCTGGTCGGACCGCGCGGGATCGTCTGCTCGTTCGAGGCCAGCCCGCGGGTCATGGACGAGTGCCTCCGAAACGTCGTGATGAACGGGTGTGGCAACGTCACCCTATACCACGCCGCCATCTTCCACTCGTCCGATCAGACGATACCGATCTACTACGGCCACCATACCCAATCCGACTCGGTCGTCGCCGGCAAGGATCCGGCCGGCAGTGGGCAGTGCGTCCGGGTTCCGACCCTGGCACTGGATGACTTCGCCCGCCGCACGGGTCTGACACCGGACGTGGTGAAGATGGACATCGAGGGGGCCGAGTACGACGCTCTCATCGGGATGCGGGAGACCATCGGGTCCGCCCGCCCGCACCTGGTGCTGGAGACCGACACCGGTGACGACCGGTGTCTGAACTTGCTACGGGAGATGGGATATACGGCGATCGACGTGGGCAGCTATCGGGAGGTCTGCTCCGCGGCGGACTACCCACCCCGGTCCGAGTTGAGAAACCTGTTGTACGTTCACGAGTCCCGGCTGGACGAGGCTGGGTATCGGCCGCCGTTCGAGTTGGTCGAGTGTGGTCGGCTCGGCCCGGCGGACTTTGAGTCATTGCCCAACGGGTCGCTGCGGCAGCGGGTCCCGCTGGAACTTTCTGCGGGCCGGTATCTGGTCGAGGTGGATGCCGAGGCGGCCGGCACGGACAATCAGATGATGTGCGGGGTCCGCTCCAGAGGAGCCGTCATCCAGATGTACTGGTGCGACACGGCCCACGTGTTCAAGTCATACCGGGACTGGGTCTTCTGTTTGCCGGAACCGTCGCCGTCGGAGTTGTTCTTCGAGTATCAAGGTGGAACCACCGATCCGACGTTCGCCTTCCGCGGTGCGGTCGTCCGCCGGCTCGCCCGGTTCGATAGCCGCCCGCGCCCGCGGGTCAACTGATCAGCAATCGTGGTAAGCGAGCCATGTTCAAGACACTGATGCGCCCGGTGGCCCAGATGGTCCGACGGCTGACCGGCACGACGACCCTGGCCGACGGTCAGGCCGCGATGGCCGGAAGGCTGGCGGAACTGGAGCGGCTGGTCCAAACCGGAACCGCCCGGTCCGACGGGGTGACGGGCGAACTCCTTGCCGCGCTCCCGGACTTGCGGCACCGTCTCGATGGCCTGCGAGACCGGCCCGTCGCAGTCGCCGCGCTGGACGAACTCATCCGCGCCCGCGCCGACCGACTGGCCGAGCATATCACCCAGGCCGAGGCGACCCGCGCCACTGCTGCTGACGAGTGGCTTCGGGCGGTCAGCCAGGGGATCAGTGACGTTCTCCGGACCACCCAACTTCAGGCGGAGGCCAGCCGCAACGAAGTCCGTGCGACCACCGATGACCTTCACCGGAACGTCGAGGCGTCACGGTCCGAGCAGCGGGACTCGTTCGCGACCGCTTCCCGGTTCACCGCGGAACAGGTCGGCGCGGTCCGCGACGAGTTGACCAACACCCGACTCGGGCTAGACCTCCGGCTCGGCGCGATCCACAACGAGGTGCTCGCGCTGTCGTCGGGCGACGGTTCCGCCAGCCAATTGGGCCAGACCGTCGGCCAGATGGCCACGGCGTTGAGCCGCCTCCACCACGAGTTCACCGACCTGGGGCTGGACCGCTGGAAGGTCCAGGAACTCGAAGGGCTGGTCCGTTACCTTCGCCGCCGTGCTTACGAGGACGACATCGCGGCCGGCCGGCTCGCCGTCCCGGACCTGGAAACCCGCCACCCCGTCGCGGTCGATTCGGACGACACCAAACACCCGTGGGGCGCGGTCAACGACAATTCCATCTGCCCCCGGTTTAACGCCCGGCTCGCCGAACTGCTCGGCGAGCGACCGCAAGCCCGCGTCCTGGACATCGGGTGCGCCGGCGGCGGGTTTGTCCGGTCTCTACTCGACGAAGGCTACTTCGCCGTCGGTCTGGACGGGTGCGACGTACCCCGTACCCGGCGTCTCGGGGAGTGGGGGACGATCCCGCACCACCTGTTCAACTGCGACGTGACCCGGCCGTTCATCCTCCGGGACCGCGCGACCGGGGAGCCGCTCCGTTTCGACGCGATCACGGCGTGGGAACTGCTCGAACACATCCCTGACGGCGACCTGGACCGCCTCATGGCCAACATACTGGCCCACTTGACCCCGGACGGGTACTTCCTGTGCTCGGTGTCCACCATCGAGGACGGCAACCCGGAGGTCGGGGCGGTCTACCACGTGACGGTCCAGTCGCGGGAGTGGTGGCTCGACCGGCTGGCCGGTGTCGGATTGGAGCCGGTGACCGACCACCCGATCGGCACGGACGACTGGGTACGGGGGTCGGGCAACTGCCGCCTGGACCGCCGGGTCGAAGAGGAGGGCGTCGGGTTCCACCTGGTCCTGCGACGGCGAGCCGCGAGCCAATGCGCGGCGGCCTGACCACCGAAAGGGGCGGACGGATGGCCAGGACGGCGGACGTGGCGGTGATCGGCGGCGGGATCGTCGGGACGGCCACCGCCATGGCCCTGACCCGGGCCGGGGGCTGCCGGGTAACGGTGCTGGAATCCGAGGACCGGCTCGCCGCCCACCAGACCGGGAACAACAGCGGCGTGATCCACTCGGGCATCTATTACAAACCCGGGTCGGCCAAGGCCCGCAACTGCACTGACGGTCGGGAACTGCTCTACCGATTCTGCACCGAGAACGGCGTCCCGCACGAACGGTGCGGCAAGTTGATCGTCGCCACGACCCCGGATGAACTACCAGCCCTGGAAGAGATCGAGCGGCGTGGCCGCGCTAACGGTCTGTCCCGACTGCGCCCCCTACGCGCGGAGGAACTCCACGAGTACGAGCCACACGTCCGAGGGGTCGCCGGGTTGCACGTCCCGGACACCGGCATCGTGGACTTCACCGCTGTGACAATAGCCTACGCCCGGAAGGTGCGAGAAGCCGGCGGGGAAGTCCATACCGGAGCGCGGTTGCTAGCTGTCCACCGTGACGGCAGCGAGATCGTCCTGGGAACGACCGCAGGCGAGGTCCGTGCCCGTCACCTGGTAAACTGCGCCGGGCTCCAGTCCGACCGGGTAGCCCGGCTGTGCGGGACCGACCCCGGCGTGCAGATCGTGCCGTTTCGCGGCGAATACTACGAGTTGAAGCCGGGACGGGCGCACCTCGTCCGCAACCTGATCTACCCGGTCCCGGACCCGCGGTTGCCGTTCCTGGGCGTCCACTTTACCCGGATGGTCCACGGTGGCGTGGAGGCCGGCCCGAACGCGGTCCTGGCATTCCGCCGCGAGGGGTATCGCCTGTGGCAGGTGTCCGGCCGTGACCTGGCCGAGATGGCTCGGTCTCGCGGATTCTGGAAGATGGCGAGGCGGTTCTGGAGGACCGGGATCGCGGAGTATTACCGTTCGATAAGCCGCCGGGCGTTCTGGTTGGCCCTGCGGCGGCTGGTGCCAGAGGTCGGCTTCCATGACCTGGTCCGGGCGGGAGCCGGGGTCCGCGCCCAGGCCGTGGCCCCGGACGGCAAGCTGGTGGACGACTTCCACATCCGCGGAGCGGACAGGATGATCCACGTACTGAACGCGCCGTCCCCGGCGGCCACGGCGTCGATCAGCATCGGCCGATCGATCGCCGCGATGGCCGCCCGCGAGTTCGGCCTGTCCGACCCTCACACAGCCTGCGCCTGAACAGCGGGCTGTTATTTCGCTCCCGCTGCCTCCCGGATCGGCTTCGGCAGAGGCTTGAAGGCGTCTAGCGCGTTGTGCGTCGTAACCCAGACGACGACCTTGACGTCCTTGAGCATGTCCGGGTCCCGCAGCATGTCGCCGAACGCCTCCGTCGTCTGCCCCCCGGCATCGTGGTAGTGGAGGGCCGTGTTCAACTCCTTGCCAAGTAGATCGCGGAACCAGGCGTTGTAGCTGTTGCCGATGACCAGCACCGGCGATTGCGTGGAATGGAAGAACTTCCCCTCCAGGTTGGCGACCTGCGTGTGTGTCTTCGGGTGGGCCTTCTCGGCCCGCACGCGTTGCTCGGGGTTCAGCGCGGCGTACCCCGCGGTCTCGGCAATCGGTGTGAACGGCATCTCAACCGCCCGGCAGATTGGCGGGCCGGTTTGCGCGCGGCTCACGAAGTCGTATCGCTTCAGCCGGTCCGCGACGACCCGCGCGCCGATCGCGTGGGCACGGGGGGCCCAGTGTGGGTCGGCCGGCAGGTAGAGGTATCCCTGGCCGGCGTCCCGCTCCACTAGGAAGGTTGGCAGCAGATCAACAACCTCGACGTCGGCCTCCAGCAGTTCCAGCCACAATCGGCGGACCTGGGGGGCGATGATCCGGTCCGCCGGACTCCCGTCGGCGAACTTCTCCGGGTAGACCTCGGTCATCTTCGGGACCGGTACGAAGACGAGATCGATGCCCTTCTGCTTGAGCCACCGGGACGCTGCCGCCACAGACCGCTCCTTGCGGAACGGCTCCAGGGACTCCGGATCGAGCACGAAATGTAGGTAGTTTTTCGGGGCACACTCGAAGAGCGGGAAGTCGTCCTTCGCCTGCAAGACGGGGGAGCGCGCCTCGAAGTAGCCCTTGGCCATCGGGTCGAACGTCTTGGCCTCCTGGACCCGGACGCGGAGCGACGACCGGTACGGTTCCAGCATCTGCACCCAGCGGCCCCAGTCCCCGCCCGCGTTCCGCTGGCACTCCACCCGGATCTGGGCGATCGTGGCCCGGATCGGCTCGGCCCGCACCTCGTCGGGGAGCCGGGAGGGCGCTGCCTTCTCGACCTGCGTCGAGGCGGTTCCCGTCTCCGAGGGTGCCGCGTCGTCCGTCGGTCCCGAACACGCGGTCATTGCCGCCAGCGCCGCACCGGAGATTGCGAGACCCAGAGACGGCAACCACTTCCCGGTCATTGCTCCTGTTCCTCCAGCGCCAGGTACGGTCTGTGCTCAAAGTCATCCAGGTCATCGACCCGGCGAACACTCTGCAACTCGGGCGGGGCATAGCGCAACGGGACGAGTCGCAACCTCAATCGCTTGCCAGATGTGTAGCCGGCCGCGGGCTGAAGAACGTTGTCTTTGAGCCCCCACAGTACGGCGATGATCTGGTCGTCGGCATACCGCCCTTCGGCCACGCGGTCCACTCGCAACTTGGTGTAGGTCAGGCAGTCCTTGTACGGGACCGAGTACGGCGCCGGGACGCGCGAGGTCGCCACCACCGTCCCCTCGATGGTGATCGGCGTGTCGGACTCGGGCGGCGCGACGGGCTTTCCCCCCGCCGGCGAAGGCGGCAACGGCACTACCTCCCAGTTCCCGACGACCAGGTCGCGTGCGGCGAACTGCCAGACGACGACCCGCTTGCCGGTGAGTGGAGCCGGGCGATGGGCCAACTCGCGCCGGGTGCCGCTCGCCCCGGACCCGTTCAGCGCGATCGCGTCCACTTCGCGGCCGAGGAACCGGGACAACTGCGCTGGCAACCCGGCCGCTTCACCCCAACCCATCTCCGAGGCGGTGTAGATGTTACTAAAGCTGTCGCCGAGCAGGACGATGTCCGCGTCCGGGTTCGACTTCCACGGCCCCCCGGTCCGCCCGTCCAGTACGCGCCGCACGACCACCTCTTGAGGTGGGAAAAGCCGCTGGCCGGAGGGGAGTTCCAGCATGTCCACCAGGTCGCCGACCCGGCGGACCGGTGTCTCGTGCACCTGGTAGGTGCGCTCGGGCGTCAGTGGCACGCGGCCACGGATATGCGCGGCGAGGTCGTGCGCGACGGACTCCATCCAGTCGGGGGTCCAGTGCGTGTCCTGACGGAGGAACCGCGGCGACTCGCCGGGCGCGAGCCGGGCCGGCGTCGGGTCGTAGACGTCCACACCGGCCCCACGAAGGTCCGCCAGTAGCCGCGCGTAGTCCGGGTTCACCGGCGCTTCCGACTGTTCAGCCCGACCGAGCCGGCCGGTTAACTCACCCGGCTGGAGTACCGACTTGTCCGGCACCGGGACAACAACCAGATGGACCCCGGCATCGCGGCAAGCTTCGTGAAACGCGAGGATCGCAGGACGCGGGTCCGGGCTGGGCGCGGCCTCACCGGCACCGCTCAGTTCCTTGCGCCGCAGCCGGAGCCGCGCCTCGTCGAGCAACCCGCGGCCGGTCAGGAACTCGACCCCCGGGCGGTAGAACAACCACCCGTCACGGCCCAGGATGACGTTACTGTTCCCGAACCGGGGGTACTGGCTGAGCCCGAGTTGCAAGTACGGTCTTACGGCTCCGCGGGCCGCCGACGCCCGCTCCAGATCCTTCTCATACCGGTGCAGGTTCTCCCGAGTCGGCACCCGCGTGAACAGCTCGACCGCCTGAACCGACCGGCCCTGGGCGAATTCGATCGCGACCTGGACCACTGGAACGGAGAAGATGACCGCCAGGAACGACCCGGTCATGGCCCACGCCAGCCGCCGGTCGATCTGGGTCCGAAGGATATCGCGGTCGGGGTCCGCCTGCCCCGGATCGTTCGCCGCACTCATGTCTCGCGAACCTCGCCCGGTCAGAACTGGAAGTAGATGAACGGGTTCTCGGTCTGCGTCCACATGAACAGGACCGAGGCGGCCAACAGGGCGGCGACCCACGCGGCCCGGGCCGGGGTGATCCGTTCGGTGAACCGCCAGGAGTTCGGCGCGAACCAGACCAGCCCCACCGCGACCGCGAACACGGCCGCGTGATACCAGGTGTACAGCGAGGCCGCGACCGCCTCGTGCCCGGGGGACACCGGGGTCAGCCCGACCATTGCCCGGATGTAGTCCAGCGCCCCGGCGAGCGTCTCGGCCCGGAAGAAGACCCAGGTCACGCACACCACGGCGAACGTAATCGCGACCCGCAGCGGGTACGGCAGCCGGCGGTACGGGCTGTTCTTCCCCTGGATTCGCTCGAACGCCAGCATGAACCCGTGGATCGCCCCCCAGATGACGAAGTTCCAGCTCGCCCCGTGCCACAGACCACCGATGAGCATGACCAGCATCAGATTGATGTAAGTGCGGGTTTCTCCCTTGCGATTCCCGCCCAGCGGGATGTACAGGTAATCCCGCAGCCACGTCGAGAGGCTGATGTGCCAGCGGTGCCAGAAGTCGGTGATGCTCTGCGCCTTGTACGGCGAGTCGAAGTTCTGCATCAGCACGAAGCCCATCATCAGGGCCAGCCCGACGGCCATGTCCGAGTAACCCGAGAAGTCGAAATAGATCTGGAATGCGTAGCAGATGACACCGTACCACGCGTCGTACCAGTGCAGGCCGCCGGCGGCGAACGCGGCGTCGGCCGCCAGTGCCAGCGGGTTGGCGATCAGGAGTTTCTTGGCGAGCCCGAGCGAGAACAGGGCCACCCCGCGGGCAAACTTCTCCGGCGTGTGGGTCCGCTGTCGCATCTGCTGTTCGATCGAGTTGTATCTGATGATCGGGCCGGCCACGAGGTCCGGGAAGAATGCCTCGAAGCAGCAGTAGTCAATGAAGTTGGTCATCGGCCGGGCGTCGCCCCGATACACGTCGATGGCGTAGCTCATCGACTTGAATGTGTAGAACGAGATGCCAACCGGCAGGGCGATCTGGAGCACCGGCAACAGTTGTGGCCCGCCGAGCGCATCGGCCAGCGCGTTCAGATTTTCCTGCGTGAACCCGTAGTACTTGAAGAATGCCAGTAACGACAGATTCGAAGTGATCGACACCGCCAGGACCGCCCTCATCGCCCGGGTGCGTGGGAGATCCTTGGGGATGATCGGCGGGAGTTTGCCGTCCCGCGGCACCCCGGACAACCTCACGAGCGCCAGCCCGCAAAGGTAGTCCACCCCGGAGTTGAGGAACATCAACAACGCCCAGAGCGGGTTCGACCAGGCGTAGAACAGGTAGCTTGCGGCAGCGATCAGCCAGGTGCGGGCGCGCAGCGGGAGCTGGTAGTACAGCAGCAGGAACAGCGGAAGGTAATAGAAGATGAACAAATGGGTGGAGAAGACCATCTCGCCCCCCGGTACGCCGACCACCCCGCCGGACCGACACCCCGTCCCGCGGCCACGAAACCCTCAGGTATGGATCGACCCCGCGGCAGGCAGTACTTCAGCGCACTAGGGACTATTCGGACCCGCCGGGGTAACCTGGGGAATCACTACAGGTCGGGAGGTTCCGTCCAGACGTGCGCGATCGGAATACAAGCATCTGCCCGACGGTGACCGACGGGATGGAGTGACGAGGACAACTTCCGTGCATCACCGACCGGCCGTAAGCCTACCGACGGATTGCTCGGGTGACTAGCACCAAAACGGTACGGCTCCTGGGAGGTCGGGTATCGCCCCACCCTCACAGGAGCCGCGAAGTCGGCACTCGATGGCGCCGGGATACTTAACCGACGTCGGCCAGTTTGACCTCGAAGACCAGGTCCGAGTTGGGCGGGATGGTGGAGGTGCCGGCGGCGCCGTAGGCCAGCGCGGCGGGGATATAGAGCCGGCGGATGCCGCCGACCTTCATACCCGGGATGCCCTCCTTCCAGCCCTCGATCACCCCGTTGAGCGAGAAGTCCGCCGGTTCCCCGGTCACACCCGGTCGGGTAGCCAGGTTCGAGCGGCTGCTGTCGAAGACGGTCCCGCTGGTCAGCCAGCCGGTGTAGTGCGCAGTCACGTCGCCGCCGGCGACGGCCGTCGCACCTGTCCCCTCAACGACATCCCAGATCTTCACCCCGCTGGCCGTGGTCCGCCACTCCGAGGCGTTCACCGGCGGGAGGGTGTTGGTCATGCCCGAGTCGTCGTTCGGGTCCGACCCGCTGTTGTCGCCCCCGTCATCGGGGAACGGGGCGCCGCCCGGGAAAGGTGCCGGCGGAGGCGGCGAGGTGGCAACCGGAAACACGGTCTGGACCGGGACGCCGAAATGCATCGCGATCCGGCCGGCCGTGAAGGCGTTGTCCGCGGCCTGGTTCTGGAGCGCCCGGGCGCGGGCGAGCGACGGGGCCATCGCCGCGGCCAGGGTGGCGTCCGTGTCCGTCTGGGTCTGAAGGGTGTTGGCGAACTCGGCGAGGTCATCGTGCGCCGCCCGGCTCTCGTTGACCACGGACGGCAGGAACGACGACCAGAACGGCTTCTCGTAGACGTTCATCGGCTCGTCGAGGTGGTCGATCAGCCCCGTGAGCATTTCCCGGGTCTGGGCCGTCTGGAACGCGGCCGCAAACACCTCCGTCGGGGTGACAGCCGGGGTCAACCGGTCTTCAACCGCCTCCAGACGGGGGCGGAAACGCAACGGCACCATGGGGTCTCCTCTGAGGGCGCGATCAGGTCGCCCGGCCGCGGTATCGACCGGCCGCCGCGGCCGGCTTCAGCAGGTCGCGGATTCCGCCAGGCAGGAGCGCGGGCGGAGACGTCACTGGTCGCCGGACCCGCATCCCCTGCCCTATCCGGACGGGCGGGGCGTGTCGAGATTCCGACGGGGAACCCCCCGGTGCGGTTTTATCGTGCCCGCCGGCCTCACCCAACGCTGGCTCCGCCGAGAGCGTCAAAAGGCGCGGCGTACCGCACAAGTCCCCCAGAATCGGGCAATCCGCCTGGGCGTAACTCCAGTACCTGAAAGGCATCCCCCGCGTCGTAGACGCTCGTCAGGCCATACGATGCGGCCGGTCGGAACCCAAACCTGCTGTAGTACGCCGGCCATCCGAGGACCACGACGAACCCCAGACCCGCCGAGCGGCACTCGGATAGCCCTTCCATCGTCAACCGGGTGCCCAGTCCCTGCTTCTGGCGATCCGGGTGGACCGCGACCGGCGCCAGTCCCATTCCGCTCACCTCCTCGCCGTTTACCGTCACGGGGCTGAATGCAACGTGCCCGACCACCTCCCACCCGTCCACGGCGACCAGGGACAACCAGAGGTCGCCGTTGGCTCTCAGTGCGTCCACGAGGTCCGCCTCGACGGGCGTCGGGAATGCGGATTCGTGGACGCGGCGAACCGCGGAGGCGTCGCCGGGCTGTTCGGGGCGGATCGCATGCGACATTACATCACCCGGTCTTCGGCCCAGGGGTGGCGGCGGCCGGTGGCCAGTTCCTTGTAGTCCTGGTCGGTCGGCTCGTGGATCGTCATCGGGTCGAACGCGGCGTTGACGGCTCGCAACAGCGGCACGACGTCCGCTTCCGGGTAGCCGACGCCGCGGACCTCGAACGAGTCGCCGTTCACGTCGATGACCCGGAGGCGGTCCTTCCAGACGCGGGCGTAACGGAGGGAGCGGAGTTCCCAGCGGGTTCGTTTGAGGAACTCCAGGGCGGCGGCGAGGCCGTCCCGGGTGTAGTCGAACGTGGCGAGGGGTTCGGACATCGAAGGATTACCGGCGAACCCGGAGCGTCAGCGACGGGGTAGTGCTACCCCCTCGCTGACACTCCGGGTTCGCCAAGATCGCTACCGCAATCCCGCCAACTCTTGTAGCAGCCGCCAGTTCTCCAGCCGGTCTTGCTTGGCCATCAGCAGCGTCTCCGACGGGTTGCCGTCCTTGTCGAAGTGCTTGACGAACCGCCCCTCGCTTCGTGCGAAATCGATGAACGACACCTCCTGGTTCGTCTTCGGGTGGACGTACCAGTCGCCCTTCATGTTCGGGTTGCCCAGCAGGGTGAGTCGCTTCTTGATCGTGTCGCCGGCGCGCGGGTCGTGGATCAGGAGTGGGAACGCGCGGGTGTCCACCGCGAGCCGCGCCTGCTCGCCGGCCATGTTGTCGGCGACGCCGTGCTCCGGCTGGCAGGTGGTGTAGCAACACACGATCGCCGGGCCATCGAACTCCATCGCCCCGATCACCGACTTGTAGAAGTGGTTGGCGTGGGCACAGGTCGTCTGCGCGACGTACGTTCGCGGGTGCATCATCGCGATCTGGGCGATCTCCTTACGCCGCTCCTGCTTGCCGCCGAAGACGTTGCCGTGGACCGACATCTTGGTGTTCTGGCCGGTGAAGCTGGCGGTGGACGCCTGCCCGCCAGTGTTCGAGTACACCTGCGTGTCCAGCACGAACACCTTGATGTTCATTCCGCTGGCGAACAACCGCGAGAGCGCCTGGAAGCCGATGTCGTACATGGCCCCGTCACCGCCGACCACCCACAGCGGCTTGCCCTTCCAGCCCATCTGGTCCCACCGCATCCGCACGCCGATGGCGTAGGTCGGGGCGTTCTCGAAGAGTGAGTTCGTCCACGGCACCAGGTACGGGTTGTACGGGTAGGTCGATGTGTAGACCGTGTTGCAGCCGGTGGCCGCGACGATGCCCCACTGGTCGCCGTACTTCATGCCGGTGGCGGCGCACATCATCCGCAGGGCGGTCCCCTCGCCGCAGCCGGCGCAGGAGCCGGCCCCGCCGGTGTAGATGTGCGTCTGTTCCTTGAGCATCATGTCGATCAGCAGGGTGTCGCTGATGTACTTATCATTCGACGGCCCGATGTCCTTGAAGATGCGGTGTGTCTTGCGGGCCTTGACCATGATCTCGTCGGTCTTGGCCACCATCTTCAGGGCGTCGTCGTCGCACACCGTCACGCACTCGGCGCAGCCCTTGCACTTGGACGGGTCGATGATGATCTGGAACATCCCGCCCTGGCCGGTCTTCTTCTTGCCGGCGTCGTAGTACTTCTTGGTCTTCGCCCACTGCTCGCGGTACATCTCCCGGTCGGCCTCCGGGATGCCCTGGAGCTTGGCCTCCCACTCGTCCTCGCCGAGAACCTTGCCGAGGATGGCCGTATCTGGGCACTCGGTCACGCAGTCCATGCAGCCGGTGCAGTTCTCGGGGATGTACTTGGGGATTTCCGGCGCGATGTAGCTGAAGTCTCGCAGCGACGCGGTCCCGGCCGGGATCAAGGAGCGGGCGAGCGACAGGTCGGCCGGCAGTTCGCTCTCGCCGTACCCCTCCTCGTAGCCGCGGATGATCCGCTCGTTGAAGTCGGTGACGTCCAGCACCGGCAAGGCGACCGGCTTGTACGGCCGGTCCACCAGGGTACCGTAGCAGTTGTTGTTGAACGGATCCTTCTCGCTCGCCTCGTTCATCGACGGGGAGGCAATCATATCCGTGGCTCCGGGAGAGTTCGGTCTTGTAGTCTTGTAGGGTGGGTCAAGCCCGGCTCTGCGGGCGCCGACCCACCGTGGGAACGAAGTGGTGGGTCGGCGCCCGCAGAGCCGGGCTTGACCCACCCTACGAAAGTCATTGGGCGTTCACGATGCCCTGCGGGATCTCCTTCATCTCGCCGTAGCCGCGCTTGACGCAGTGCATGTTCTCTTGCACCACCTGGTCGCCGCGCTTGCCGAAGTACTTCCGCAGCGCCTTCTCCACCCCGGCGTACACCTGCTCGTCGGTCATGTTCGCGTCCCGCGTATACGGCGTCAGCCGCAAGAACGCGCCGAGCAGCACGATCCCCTGCATCCGCATCTGGAGGTCGGGTTCCGACGCGACCTCGCGGGCGATCTTCACCATGTCGCAGAAGTAGACTCGGGCCTTCTTGTCCCGGATCGTCTTCTTGTTCTCGGCCGGGATGCGCGCCCAGACCTCGGCCGGGTCGTCGTAGGGCGCCTGCATGAAGATCGCACCGCCGCTCACCAGCCCCTTGAGCGTCAGCGGGCTGATGATCGCCGTCGGGTCGTTGATGCACAACAATTCGACTTTCTCCAATTCGCTGTGCATGTCGATGTGCGTGTCGGCGATGGTCAGGTAGTACGTCGTCGGCAGCCCCTTCTTCTCGGAGCCGTACTTCGGGTACGCCTGCACGTCCTTGCCAAAGACATTGCCGGCGATGGTGGCGATTACCTTGTTGGTCGTCACCGACCCGAACCCGCCGACCGAGTGGCCACGCATCGAGAACGCCGCCGACGGGCGTAGGTCCGGGTCGTCGGTCCGCTTCAGTGCCAGCGGGTGGTCGATGCCGACGCAGAAGTAGTCCTGCCCGTCGGTCTGCATGTTGTGGAACGCGGCGATGATGTCCGCCGGCCGCACGTCCCGGCTGCCCAGGCCCGCCGCCCCGTGGTAGATGCGCGGCACCCGGGCGATCTTCTCCTGGCCGTTCTGGCCGGTGATGGCGTCGCAAAACGCCGCCTTGACCTCGCGGGTCAGGTGATTGCCCGTGGTCGAGAGCGGATCATCCATCCGTTCAAAGACGGTAACCGCGTGGGCGTTCTTGAGTGCTTCGACGATTTGCTGGCCCGGGAACGGGCGGAAGACGGACACCGTCAGACACCCGGCCTTGACCCCCTTCTTGTCGCGGAGGTAATCGACCGTGACCTTCGCCGTCTCCATGTAGCAGCCCATGCCGACCAGGACGTAGTCGGCGTCCTCGCACCGGTACGGCTCGACGAACCCGTACCGTCGGCCGGTCTTGTTTGCGAACTCGTCGAACGCGTCTTGCAGCGCCGGCTCGATCCGGTCGTAATACCACCGCTGGGCAATCTTGCCCTTCATGTACGAGTCCTGGTTCTGCACCACCCCCGACATCATTGGGTTCGCCGGGTCCATCAGGTTCGTCAGCTTTTGTCTCGGGTCACCGATGTACTCCTTCATGAACTCCGGCTCGGAGAGCTTGACCGTCTCGACCGTGTGCGTGGTCAGGAACCCGTCCTGCACGTTAAAGAACGGGGTCTGCGTCGCCTCCGCGACCCTCCGGCAGATGAGGCAGAAGTCGCCGGCTTCTTGTGCGTTGCGGGCGAAGGTCATCCCCCAACCGCAGTCGGCGACGCTCATCACGTCGTCGTGCCCGGCGTGGACGTTCAAGCCCTGACTGGTCAGCGCCCGCGCTCCGATGTTCATCACCACCGGGAGCCGCTTGCCGGAGATCGTGTACAGGCCCTCCTTCATCAGTACGAGGCCCTGGCCGGAGGTGAAGTTGGTCACCCGCCCGCCGGCCACAGCGAACCCCTCGCAGACGGCCGCGGCGGAGTGCTCGCTCTCCGGCTCAAAGAACATGAGGGTGTCGCCCCACAGGTTCTTTCCGCCGTTCATCACGGAGGCGTTGAACCCGCCGCCCATCGTCGTCGAACTGGTAATCGGGTAGGCCCCGGCCGCCTGACTGATGTGGATTTCGGCGTGAACGACGGCCTCGGCTCCGTCGCAGGTGGTCGGGATTCCGGGGTATTGGAACTTGGTCTCGGTCGCTTGATCGGCCGGCTCCGCGGTGCGGGCCGGCCCCTGGGCCACGGCGGTGCTCATGAATCCCTCTTCCTGGAACCGACAGCCCTCGCGCCAGGACCGGTAGCCGAGGGGGAACGGGTCGAACCGGCAGCCGCGGCGCGAGGGTTGGTCCGGCTCCCCCACGCCGCCGCGTCAGCCCCTGCGGGGCCGGGCGCGGCGAAACACCAGTGAGAGGTACTTGTCGTCATCCACGCTGGGGAAGCTGCTCAGCCGTAGCCCGCTGCCGGGCCGGGTCGGGCACCAGCGCAGAACGCCTCCCTCCAGGTGGTAGATGCAGAACCCGGTCTGACCGCGGTAGCGAATCGGTCCCTCCTCGACCCGCATGTCCATGCGGCAGGGCCGCTCGTCCGGGTCGAGCGACAGGACGCCCATGTAGACGTCGCCGGTGCTCAACTCGAACGTGTACCGACTTCCGCATACGACCAGCCGCGCCTCATGTAGCCCGGCAACGGACACCCACACGCCTTGCATTTCGTCCAGGTCGAGCCGGACTCGTGTCCCGGCGACGGCAGGGGAGGTGGTGGGCACAGCCGGTCTCCTTTCGCAATCCACGACGGAGGGCGCGTCACAGCGATCGGGGTCGGGCGGCACGAACCGTTCGGGGAACTCCGCCGGGGGCGGGACGATCTCGGCGAGCGGACGGAGCTATCGGAACCGGGTCGCGATGCCGGGAGAGCAGGCGTCAGTTACCGGGCCAAAAAAGACCATCAGGCGAAGGGTACGGGTCGGATCGATTGACCCGCCCCATCTGCGCGGGATTATAACCGGACCACGGCCGGGTGCAAACCAGAATAGCGCCTGGCCACGGGCGTTTTCACCGCCGGGGTGGTACGGTATGGCACCCCCACTGGACTCGACATGACCGAACGCATCCCGCTCGCGGCTGCCGCCCTTATCTGTGTGTGCATGCCTGCGATCGCGCAACCTCTGCCCACCCCTCGGCAGATGGCCGACGCCCGGGAGGACGTCTGGGGCGAGGCGGCGGTTCGACAACCCGGCGGCCCGAGCTACGAGTACTTCAAGGACCTGCTCCCGCCGCTGCGGTACGTCAACACCGCGTTCCGACACTACCCGATCGCGCTGAGCGCTCCATGCGGCGCGTTGAAGGCCCGGTGGGTGAGCAATGGTAGCGGGGTGAACCTCCGTGCGGATAAGCCGCCGATGTGGCGGGAGGTCGGTACGCCGGTCGCGTTCCACGTCGGCGAGACGAGCGAGGCGTTCGGGGCCGACGTCAAGAGGCTCGACGGACCGAGGTACGCCGACGGATACTTGCCGGTCGTGCAGGTCACTTACTCCGCAGACGGGACCCGGTACGAGCAGGAGGCGTTCGCGCCGACCAGCGCCAAGCTCGCCAATCACGGGGCGGTGTGTGTGCGCTTCACCGTGCGGAACGGCCCCGGCCGTGTCACCGTTCGGGCCGCAGATGGGAGCCCCAGCGTCGCCCAATTCGGCAGTGGCTGGACCAGTGATGAGGGGAAGGCGGAGTGGGTTGCCGAACTCAAGCCCAACCTGTCCGCCGAACTGGTCGTGTTCACCAAACCGACGAGATCGCAACCGAAGACCTTTCCGTTCTACGATGCGGAACGGAAAGCCTGCGTCGAAACCTGGAATGTGCTCCTCGCCCGCGGTGCTCGGTTCGACGTGCCAGAACCCATCGTCCAGAACGCCTGGCGGTCACTGGTCATTGGCAACCACCTGATCGCCGCCGGCGACCGGATGAACTACAGCGCCGGCAATGCCTACGACCACCTGTACGAGGGCGAGTGCGGCGACGCGGTCCGGGCGCTCATGCTATTCGGGCACACTACAGACGCGCGGCGGATGATCGGCCCGCTGCTGGCCTTCGACCGCAAGGCAACTCGCTTCCACGTCGCCGGGCACAAGCTGCAACTGCTCGCCCACTACTACTGGGTGACGCGGGATAAGGACTACCTCGCCGAGAAACGACCCGTCTGGGAGCCGGTGATCGAGTTCGTCCGCAAGAGCCGGCAGTCCGTCAATGGCCTGTTGCCGAAGGACCGCTACGCCGGCGACATTGCGGAGACGGTGTACTCGCTCAGTTCGAACGCTGCGTGCTGGCGCGGCCTGCGCGACATGGCCGCGGTGCTGGAGGACACCGGCGAGCGCGACAAAGCCGCGGAACTTCGCCGGGAGGCGGCTGCGTTTCGCAAGGTCATCCTCGACGCGGTGGCGAGGAGCGAGCGGCGGGATGTGACGCCACCGTTCATCCCGATCAAGCTGCTCGACGATGAGCCGCCGCACGACCCGCTGACCGCCACCCGCACCGGCAGCTACTACGACCTGATGATCCCTTACGTCCTCGGGTCCGGGGTGCTCGACGCCGAGCGGGAGGGCTGGGTCATCGACTACCTGCGCAAGCACGGCGGTCTGGCGATGGGGATGATCCGCAGCATGCCGCACCAGGGACAGTTTAAGGGCGAGCCGGGCGTGAACGTCCTCTACGGCCTGCGGTACGTGCAGACGATCCTGCGGCGCGGCGACCGAGACCACGCGCTGGCCGGGTTCTACGGCCAACTCGCCCAGGGGATGACGCGGGACACTTTCGTCGGCGGCGAGGGGTCGCGGTTCTTCCATGGCGACGAGCACGGCCGGTCCTTCTACCTGCCGCCCAACAGCGCCAGCAACGCAATGTTCCTGACGACGCTTCGCGGATTGCTGATTCAGGACTGGGACCAGGACGACGACGGCAAGCCCGAGACGCTGCGACTGCTCGACGCGATCCCGCCGCGGTGGCTGAAGGACGGCGCAGTGATTATGGTCGAGAAGGCGCCGACTGCCTTTGGCGAGGTGTCGTTCCGGGTCGAATCACGCCTGAAGATGGGCGAGGTTATAGTCCGGCTCGAAGCGCCGGCCCGGCCAGTTGGTCGGTGGCACCTGCGGCTACCGAGCCCACCCGGCTACCACGTCACATCGGTGAAGGTCGGGAATGTGGACGTGAACCGTGACGCCGAGGAACGGATCGACCTGACCGGCCGCAAGGGCGCGTTCACAGTGCGGTAC